>NZ_JBMDWE010000019.1:0-84029 GCF_053579655.1 Gelidibacter sp.
AAAATTTACGATATACGATTTTGGATTTACGATGTGTGATTGTTGATTTTTGATTGATGACTGCTAATTACAAAAGTTGATGACTATTTTTGACAATGAAAATTTACGATATACGATTTTGGATTTACGATGTGTGATTGTTGATTTTTGATTTTTGATTGATGATTGATGACTGCTAATTCAGACTAAAGAACAGAATGGTCATAGATTGTTTCAGAAAATCACAATCCGTATTAGTTATACAGTCCATACATTTCACTAACATGTTTTTTTACTTTATCTCTAAACCATTCTGGTTTTACGACCTCCACCATATTACCCAGTTTCAAAATTTGCATTTCAAATTCGTAATTAGGTTTCAGTTTATAAGTAACTGTTCCCCAGTCGTTGGAGCCATCGATACAGATTTGAGATTTATGAATAGGTAAACTGCGCAAGTATTTGATCTGGTTGTTGTGTGCTCTCAGCTCAATATTTTCTAGTGTGGTTTCGGTATAATTTAAGCCTACCACGTCGTCATATTGCTTTAACTGCTCTTGGAAATTTTCGAGTATTAGTGCATTCTTGTTTTCTATTTTAAGATCAGATAGTCTATCAATACCAAAATTTCGGATGTCATTTTCTCCATCAGCCACTGCAATTAAATACCAGCGATTTGCATATTCCTTAAGGCATAATGGAGAAACGGTGTATTCCTTTTTTGTTCCCCCGTAATAATTTTCCTTTAGGAATGTGAGCTTATGATTTATAGAAATCGCATGAATCAATTTCTCGAAATGTTGTACGCCATCAAATCCAGAACTATCTTCAGGAAGTATCCATTTTTGAAATGATTTATAATCTTTAATGCCGCTTTCGTACACCTCCGCCATTGCGGCAAATTTGGCAAACTTGAAAAACTGATTCAAGGCCTCTTCGTTCTCTTGGACACTATAGCCAAGTGTAGTATAGTTATACTGGATTGAAATACCAAAGTCCGACTCCAAAATACTCTTATCACGTTCAAATGTACGTTCGGAAACATCTACATCATAATCATTGCCCAAACGTTCTAAGAGGTTTTTCTTAGTGATGTCTGGATAGGACTTAATCAGCTGTGCAATACAATTTAATCGCTTGAGAACTTTATAATTGGCCATAGTTGATATTTATTTCAAAAATAGAAGAACAGAAGAATAAAACAAGCTGTTCACATTAATTTTAAAGCTGTTTTTTTAGTACGACATCATTTGGCGAAGTCAGTTCCTTTATTTGTATAACATTAGGAAAAACTAAATTTTAAATACTATTATGAAAAATGATTACTTACTCCAAAAAGAATTTACCAAGTGGTTACAGTTACAAATCGAGACCCTAAGTTTGACGCCTCATTTTTACAGTTCTCAAATAAGTAAACTTTATAAAATCAATTTGTTTGGTTATGGTAGTAGATGTATATGGGATGCCTTAGAAAATGAAATTAGTTGTAATAATTATGGTGGCATTGAAGAAATAATTTTGGAGGTACTAGATAAAATGGAGCAATTAGCATTTCAAAACGACTTAAACGTAACTATTATAGAGTTGGAAGGATTGCGGATTGGGTTGTTAAAATACAGGATGTTTCTTCATCATTATATAGCTGTTCGCAATTCAAATTATAAAAGTAGAAAGCGTACTTCCCATTATTTATCTGAATCAAAACAAGTGCGATTACAAGCATTATTTAATAGCGGCACAAGCTACTCCATACCGATCTATCATGATGTTTATACTTATAATGAACCTCAAATTGACACTTTTTGGAAACAGCTTTTAACAGTGTTTGCACTTAAAAAAGTCGAATCCACAGAAGACCATTTGATATTGAATTATGCTTTAGAAACTTTAATCGTAAAAAGGTGCGATGATAAGAATTTAGAAGTTGTGGACGGAGGAAACTCTTTAATCCTGATTTCCATTTTGAGGCATGTGCTTGCAGAAATTTCA
Organism: Gelidibacter sp.; assembly: GCF_053579655.1. Taxonomy (NCBI): domain Bacteria; kingdom Pseudomonadati; phylum Bacteroidota; class Flavobacteriia; order Flavobacteriales; family Flavobacteriaceae; genus Gelidibacter; species Gelidibacter sp. Next base: position 1,969 of record NZ_JBMDWE010000019.1, read on the forward strand.
GATAGTAAGAATATATCTGAAATTAAAACTAGAAATCCTTCTCAATTGCTCACATTCCAAACGGGATTAAATGATCAAAAAATGTTTGAGGTAATGGTGAATAATGGCATCATTGTGAATGCGACGACGGCCAACACCATAAGTAAGGGCACCTCTTATCAATTGGAAGAACTTGGTCTAAATGAAGGATATCATTTTTTGCAAACTGCGTTTCGTTTTGTGCAATTAATAGAGATGTCAAAAAATCCACAATTCGACTATTATATTGAAGAATTAGATGTTTTTATAGCCAATGTTTTTGAAACCATGAGCATAAATTGCAAACAGCTAGATTTTGAGCATAGCGACAAAACCTATTTAAATCAGAATATTATTCTATTGGAAAATATTATGGAGTGGTTGTAATAGAATTTAAATATATAGCGAAAATGAAGATAACAAAAATCAATACTATGAATACTAACATTTATTATCTAGTAGAATCCAAATATTGGCGCAGAGAAGTTCCGAATATTCATGATGAAATTTCAATTGGAGTACCAACTTATACGGATATAGCAGAAACGAAAACGAGATTTAAAAACACCAATTCGATTTTGGCTAGAGCGAATGCTTTTAAACATTATTTCAGCATTTTGGATGTGTTATACGATGGGTTAGGGAAGGAGCAAAGCACCGATGCGCAAGCACGAATCGATTTACAAACTTACCTCGATTCTGGTAATGCCATAGAACTTGGGAATGCGGCCAAATTTAAATCCTCTCCTGACTTTGACAAAGGGATTGAAATATATGTGGTTATCGAAAATCTGTCGCAAAAATCTGTAGAGAAATTCTTAATTCACGGCATCCGTTATCTGGAGTATCCAGATCGGTTAGATCCGGGGATACAGGAATCTCTTCAAGGTCTGATTAAGGAATACAGCTACTATACAGAAAATGGATTGGCGTTAAAGCAGCATGTAGAAGATTTAAATTTGGAAACTGTTGGAGGTAAAGAGGTTTCTATAATTAAAACGCCTTTTAACTGGCAAAAGCTGTTATTGGACTATAAGGGGTTTGATTTGTGTGAGGTGTGGTAGGTTATTATACATGAATAATTAATGGGGATTGAAGTTTAAGTGAAGCGTGAAAAATATGTAACTCACTTGGGAAGGCTCCGAAGTACCATTTTTTAATTGCCTTTCAACCTTATGTTCGAATTCTTATAATTAATTCCGATATTGGCAACAACATCATGAAATCAAGGAGGAACAATATACTTCTTCCTTGGCTTCTTGTTTCATTTTTTGCCAAATTTCAAGTTGTATTGATGTCGTATAGGTCTGAGAATTAGTAGATAAGAGATGAGGGGAGTATAGTGATGCAATTTAAAAGTAAAGATTAGATACCGTTATAGGTTACAAAACACATTTATGGCAATAAAGAAAACAGAATTATACCGCTCACTTTGGGCAAGTTGTGATGAATTACGTGGCGGCATGGACGCCTCTCAATACAAAGATTACGTACTCACGATGTTATTTGTGAAGTACATTTCAGATAAAGCAAAACAAGACCAAGACTTCGCCATCGAAATTCCAGAAGGTGCTTCTTTTGATGATATGGTCAACTTGATTGGAAATACCGAGATTGGAGATAAAATCAACAAAGAAATTCTAAATCCGATCAAAGAAGCCAATGGACTGAATGATTTTCCTGATTTTAATGATGAAAACAAATTAGGAAAAGGAAAAGATTTGGTAGATACCGTCTCAAACTTGGTACGTATTTTTAATGATGACGCTTTAGATTTCTCTAAAAACTCAGCTGAAGGCGATGATATTTTAGGTGATGCCTACGAATATTTAATGCGTCATTTTGCTACAGAATCTGGAAAATCAAAAGGACAATTTTATACTCCGGCTGAAGTTTCTCGCATTTTGGCCAAAGTCATCGGCATTACGTTTAACAATGCCACAACGCAAACTACAGCTTATGACCCAACATGCGGTTCAGGATCGTTGTTGTTGAAAGTAGCCAACGAAGCCGGAAAGTCTATTACCCTCTACGGACAAGAAAAAGAAACTACCACCGCCAACTTAGCACACATGAACATGATTTTGCATGGTGCAGAAACAGCAGAAATAGTAGCGGATAATACTTTGACACGTCCTGCTTACAAAGAACAGGATGGCAGTCTGAAGCGTTTTGATTATGTAGTTGCCAATCCGCCGTTTTCATTGAAGAGTTGGAGCAATGGTGTGAATATAGAAAGTGATGAGTACAACCGTTTTGAATTGGGTGTGCCGCCTGAGAAAAATGGCGATTATGCCTTCTTACTGCATATTCTACAATCCATGAAGAAAACAGGAAAAGCAGCCGTGGTATTACCACATGGTGTTTTGTTTCGTGGAAATGCAGAAGGCGAAATACGTAAAAACGTCTTAAAGAAAGGGTACATCAAAGGGATAATTGGGTTGCCAGCCAACTTGTTTTATGGTACGGGTATTCCTGCCTGTATTATTGTGTTGGACAAAGAAAATGCCGAACATCGCAAAGGCATCTTTATGATAGATGCCAGCAAAGGCTTTTTAAAAGATGGCAATAAAAACCGTTTGCGTGAACAAGATTTACGAAAGATTACGGATGTGTTTACCGATATGCAAGAAGTATCTAAGTACAGCCGCATGGTACCGATGAGTGAAATTGCAGATGCCAAAAACGACTATAACTTAAATATTCCTCGGTATATCGATACCCAAGAAGCCGAAGATGTCCAAGACTTATTGGCGCATTTGCAAGGTGGGATTCCTGTGCGTGATTTGGAAGCGATGCAAACCTATTGGAATGTCTATCCAAATCTTAAAAATGATTTATTCTCTCCTTTGCGTGAGGGCTATATGCAGTTGAATGTAGAATTGGGTGCCATCAAAAACACCATTTTTAAACATCATGAATTTAAAGAATTTAATGCCATTTTAGACGTCACTTATCATTCATGGTTGGGGAAACAAATGCAGGTTTGGGAACACATGGCAGAACATGTGAACGGCAAAGAACTCATTGCCGAAATGAGCGAAAGTCTGTTGCAAGCTTTTGAAAACAATAGTTTGGTAGAAGCTTATGATTTGTACCAGTACCTGATGAGTTATTGGCAAGAAGTGATGCAAGACGATGTGTACTCCATTTCTTTAGACGGTTGGAAAGCTGGAAACGAATGGCAGCGAACCGTGATCAAAGGAAAGAAAGGAAAAGACGGCAAACCCGGAAAAGATAAGGAAGTTGCAGGATTGGCTGGTATAGTAGGCCGGATGATCTCACCTGAATTAATTAGCGAAGTGTATTTCAAATCTATTTTAAATAAGATAGAAGAAGCGCAGCAAACAACCGAAAGTAGTCAATCTCTTTTGATAGAAATTGAAGAAGAGCAAAGTGGTGACGAGGGATTATTTGCCGATTTAGATAAAGTAAATGCCACCGAAGTTGGTAAGTTATACAAGCTAAAACAGAAGGAAGAACTAGCGATGGCTGCCGAGCCTAGCGCTTCATATGGCAATAAGGAATCACTAAGCGAAATGGAAATTTTGAAGAACTATATGGATGCCACCGATGACATCAAGAAATCGAATGCAACGATAAAAGCATTACAAGCGAAGTTAGAAAAAGAAGTCATTGCCCAATACGCAAAACTGAGCGAAGCCGATATCAAAGACTTGGTATTGAACCACAAATGGGAAGCCCATTTATTATCCACTTTACACCAAGAACAAGATAAAATCTCACAAGGCTTGACCCAGCACATTCATGCCTTGGCAGAACGCTATGCGACGACTTTACCGGAATTGGAAGCTGAACTTGCTAAAGCCTCAGAAAAAGTATCGTCTCATCTTCAAAAAATGGGATTGGTATGGTAAAGGAAAATAAGATGCAGGAAACGGAGATTGGTTTGATTCCGGAGGATTGGGAGGTGAAGAAACTAGACGAAATTGCCTCATTGAAACGGGGAAAGTTTACCCCACGTCCAAGAAATAATCCGATCTATTATGGTGGCAACATTCCCTTTGTTCAGACTGGTGACGTTACAAATTCTAATGGAAAAATTGTTGACTATTCACAAACGTTAAATGAAAAAGGTTTAGCGGTTAGTACATTATTTAAGAAGGGTACTATTTTGATGACTATAGCCGCAAATATTGGTTATACTGGAATTTTACAAATTAATATGGCTTGTCCTGACAGCTTGGTTTCTATAGATGGCTTTGACTGCATCAACAACAATTTTCTTAATTATTATTTAAGTTTTAGTAGAGAAAGATTAGATAGTCTAGCAACATCAGGTGCTCAAAAGAATTTGAACATTGAGTTACTTTCTCCTTTTTTAGTTCCCCTTCCACCCCTTGCCGAGCAAGAAGCCATTGCAGCGGCATTAAGTGATTGCGATGCGTGGATTGATAGCATCGAACAGCTTTTAGCGAAAAAACGCCTCATCAAACAAGGTGCGATGCAGGAATTGTTGATGCCTAGGGAGGATTGGGAAGTGAAAGAGTTAGGTGAGATCTCAGAAATAGTTATGGGACAATCTCCATTGTCTATTTATTATAACAAAAATGGAATTGGACTTCCGTTAGTGCAAGGAAATGCTGATATCGAAAATAGAAAAACAATTGTTAGAAATTATACTTCTCAAATCACGAAAAGAGGAAGAGTAGGAGATATAATTATGTCTGTCAGAGCACCAGTTGGAGAGATAGCATTAGGAACTTTTGATTCTTGTTTAGGAAGAGGTGTCTGTGCAATCAGATATCAAAACGATTATCTATATCACTATTTAATTTATTCAGAAAATTTATGGGGTCAGTTTTCTACAGGTTCAACATTTGATAGCGTGAATTCAAGTCAGGTTAATCAATTTGAAATTAATATTCCAAAATCTCTTACCGAGCAAACCCGCATCGCCACCATCTTATCGGATATGGATTTAGAAATCGAAGCCTTAGAGCAAAAACTCAACAAAGCCCGCCAAATCAAACAAGGCATGATGCAGGAATTGTTGACGGGGCGGGTGCGGTTGGTTTAAATGAATTTGAAATGGACATGTTTTGGCGTGTTGGGATTTATATTTGGAGGGATAGAAATTTTAATAAAATAGCAACAGTGTATGTCAATAGATAGAAGGTTTCTTTAAGATAATAACATGTTTAATTATTCTAAATCGTCTTACTTTCAATAAAAAATTGGATATATACATTTAAAAAATAAGAATATAAAAGGGCTCTATACGGATAGAGTCTTTTTTATAAGTAATTAACTAAAATTTAAAAACATTAAATTATGGCAACATTTGAAGGGAGTTTAAAGGAATTTAACGATTTCGTAGGTCCTGTAGCAAGAAATATTGTATGCAATTTATCAAGAAAACATAAGCAAAAAACAACTTGTCGACATGAAGGTTGCAATAAACGAAAACCCTTAGAAGCAGCACATATTAAAGGGAAGGAAAGACCAGTAATCATAGGAGAGATTTTGAAATCATTTCAAAAAGATGATGATCTGTTTTTAGTCGATTTAAATATATTCAAAGCTGAATTTATCAAGGCACATACTCCAATTGAGGATGTTATATTACCGATGTGTAAAGAGCACCATATGGAATATGATAAGAAAGAACAAATTGATTCAGAATATCCTATAATATTAGATGAATTTGAAACAGAAGATGGGGATCGTTCGTATACTGAAGAAGAGCTTACTATTCTTGAAAAGAAGGATTTTGAATTATTAAATAAAACAATTCAGAAATCTCTTTTAAATACAGTGAAAGATGAGGTAAGTGGGAAATATGGTATCAATAAATCTCAGATTGCCTTTTCAAGAATTTCTGAATCAAATGGTCTATGGAATTTTGATATTAATAAGCAAAAGTTTGAAAAAGATTTTGCGTTTATATTTTATAATCAAATCACAAAGAAGTTTAATGTTGGTTTAATTAAGGGAAATACACTTGTTGTAAATAATTTTTCAGAAAAAAATGACGATGTTATTCGCTTTTTTGTAAATGAAGATTTAAAGGATCGGTCAGGGTTTGATTTTAATAAATATTTGGTTGAATAAATAAAAGTATAACTATAGATATTGTTGGTTGGAACGGTTGGGATTGGTGTTGCAAGGAAGAATGTGCAGATAGAGTTCGTTGATCTATTAAATGTTGTATTTGAACGTGATAGTTATGATAAATAATCATTAGATTTGGGTTAAATGGCCAAATATCAAAATAAATACCGCAGCGAATCTGCCCGTGCCACCTGGTGGCATTACGGATGGGCCGGGGCGTATTTTATTACCATTTGCACCGGAAATAGGGATCATTATTTTGGGGAGATCATTTCTGAAAAATCGAATAAAATGATTTTGTCCAATTGCGGTGTTTTGGCCGATATTTTCTGGCACGAAATAAAAAACCATGCCAAAAATGTGGAATTGGGTGCATTTGTGGTGATGCCCAATCATATTCATGGGATATTGATATTGACGACGGATTCCGTTGTAGGGACAGGGCGCGACGTTGTAGGGACAGGGCATGCCCTGTCCCTACAATCACCACCACCACCACAACCACCACCACAAACGTTAAACGAAATTCCAAATAAATCCATTGCCCAAAACCGTTTTCAAAATCAGGGAAAAAACACTATTTCATCGATTGTTGGGTCGTACAAATCTGCCGTAACAAAACACGCCAACCGTTTGGGGTTTGAATTTGGATGGCAAACGAGATTTCACGACCACATAATTCGTAATGATGCCGAATATCAACGCATCAATAATTATATAGAATCCAATATTGACAATTGGAAAAACGATAAATTTTTTTAAGATAAATTTTAGATACAGGGCACGCCTTGCATCTAATTATAATTATGCCAAATGATCAACCCAATAGAACGTATTACCCAAAAGCGCATCGTCCAATTGTTCAAAGAACAATTAGGATATTCTTATTATGGCAATTGGGAAGATCGCCCGAACAACAGTAATGTCGAAGCAACATACCTCAGAAGATTTTTGCAAAAGCAAGGTTATACAAATACGTTGGTTGAGAAAGCGATTTCTGAAGTCACACAATTGGCTACCTCCAATGCCGGAAATTTATATGACCGCAACCAAAAGATGTACAATTTGTTGCGTTATGGTGTAAAAGCACGTCCGGAATTGGGAGAGCAATTTGAAACCATTTTCCCAATAGATTGGAAAAATTGGGATAATAATGAATTTGGGATTGCAGAGGAAGTGACCTTAAATAACAAACAACATAATCGACGTCCTGATATTGTGCTGTACATTAACGGCATTGCTTTTGGAGTTTTAGAACTCAAGCGAGGCACAGTTGATATTGCAGAAAGTGTTCGTCAGAATATCTCGAATCAGCAGGAAGTGTTCTCACAAGGGTTTTTCACTACCATTCAAATGATTTTGGCGGGGAATAATACCCAAGGTTTACGTTATGGGACAATAGAAACTCCAGAGAAATATTATTTGGCTTGGAAGGAAGATGAACTAGATAATGAAGATTACAAATTAGATAAATACCTGAAGAAGTTATGTGAGCGATCACGAGTCATTGACATATTATACAACGGTATTATCTACGATGCAGGTGTAAAGAAATTGCCACGTCCGCATCAGTATTTCGGTTTGAAAGCTGCTCAAGATTTTGTGAAGCGAAGAGAGGGTGGGATTATTTGGCATACTCAAGGCTCAGGAAAATCCTTAATGATGGTCATGCTCGGGAAATGGATATTGGAAAACATTCCAAATTCGCGAATTGTCATTCTAACGGATCGTACGGAATTGGATGATCAAATTGAGCGTGTATTTAATGATGTTGGCGAAACAGATATAGCAAAAACAAAATCTGGTAAAGAGTTGATGCATTATTTGCAAGCTTCTAAACCACGATTAATTTGTTCTTTAATCCATAAGTTTGGCAATAAAAATGAAACCGATTTTGAGGCGTTTATTAAGGAGTTAAAAGACAATCCGATACAAACCCAAGGGGAGATTTTCGTTTTTATTGATGAATGTCACCGTACCCAAAGTGGAAAGTTAAATCAGGCGATGAAAGCCATATTACATACGGCTGTTTTTATTGGTTATACAGGAACTCCACTTTTGAAAGTCGATAAAAAAACAACGATGGATGTGTTTGGTCGTTACATTCACACTTATAAATTTAATGAGGCTGTAGCCGATGGTGTTGTAAAAGACTTGATGTATGAAGGCCGCAAAATTGAGCAGAATCTCACTTCGCAGTCAAAAGTAGATCAATGGTTTGATGCGAAAACAAAAGGACTGAATGATTTCCAACGCAATGAGCTGAAGAAGAAGTGGGGCACGATGCAAAATGTATTGAGTTCCAAAGGGCGCATGGAAAAAATTGTCGCTGATATTGTCGTTGACTTTAGTACCAAAACACGTTTAGCTAGTCAAAATGGGAATGCAATTTTGGTAGCAGGAAGTATTTACGAAGCGGCAAAATATTACAATCTTTTTCTACAAACGGAATTTAAAGGGAAATGCGCAATTGTGACTTCATATAATCCAAATGCAAGTGATATTTCTTTAGAAGATACAGGAGCGACAACAGACACCGATAAAGAGTTTATTTATAAAATCTATACGAAATTATTAAAAAATGTAAGTCCGAAAGGAAATAAATCCAAGACAGAAACCTACGAGTCAGATGTAAAAGAGTTGTTCAGAAAGCAACCAGCACGAATGAAGTTGTTGATTGTGGTTTCTAAATTATTAACCGGATTTGATGCGCCGCCTTGTAGTTATATCTATATCGATAAAAAGATGCAAGATCATACGTTGTTTCAAGCCATTTGCCGTGTGAACCGTTTGGATACAGATGATAAAGATTATGGATATATCATCGATTATATGGAGTTGTTTGGCCAAGTGACCGATGCTATTGATGTTTATACTTCCGAATTGGATAGCGAAGGTTTTTCGAACGATGAAGTTTCCATTCAGCTAAAAGACCGATTGAAAGTAGCGGCTGATCGATTGGAAGTCGCTTTGGAGACCTTAGAAGCTTTGTGCGAAAATGTGCCTTTACCAAAGTCAGATTTAGATTTCATCAAATATTTCTGTGGAAATACAGAGATTCCAGAAGATCTAAAATCTCGTGAATATAAGCGAATGGCTTTGTATAAGACGATTGTTGAATACATTCGTGCGTATGCAAATATGACCACAGATTTTGAGCTAGCAGGCTATAATAATAAACAAATTAAACACTTCAAGGATCGACTGGATTTCTATTTAAATGTCCGTGAAGTCATTCGTATTGCCAGCAATGAAACTATTGATTTAAAAGTTTATGAAGCCGATATGCGCTTCTTGTTGGATACGTACATCCGAGCAGATGAATCTGAAGTCATCTCTCCTTTTGAAGATATTTCTTTATTGGATTTGATGGAAACGGATATGGATGAAGCGATTGATGCCTTACCGGACTCAGTTAAAGGAAATAAGGAAGCTGTAGCCGAAGTGATTGAAAACAATGTGAGAAGTAAAATTGTAGAAGATCATTTACTCGATCCAAAATATTTTGATGAAATGTCTGTTTTATTAACAGAACTAATAGAATCACGAAAACGAGCAGCAATTAGCTATCAGGAATATTTAATCCGAATGGCCGAATTAGTGCGTTCAGTAAATAGAGGACAGAAGGATGATATTCCTAAATCAATTAATACCAAAGGTAAAGTTGCATTGTACCACACTCTGGAAGACGAGGCATTAGCATTGGCTTGTGATTATGAGGTGCAATACGCCAAACAGGAAGGATTTAGAGATAATTTAATGAAACAGCGCAAAGTAAAAAACGCCATCAAACGAGTTATTGAAGATGAAGATTTGGTAGAACAAATTTATCAAATTATTGAACAACATAAAGAAGATTATTAAAATGCAAACTACGCATTTAACCATAGGCAATGTTGAAGTGGAAGTGAAGTTCAAGCCTATTAAAAACCTACATTTAAGCGTGCATCCACCGTATGGAAAGGTAACAGTGTCCTCTCCAGAGTTTTTTGATTTGGAGAAAATTCGGGTGTATTTGATTACCAAATTGGCGTGGATAAAACGGGAACAGAAAAAGATCATTCATCAAGAAAGAGAAGGTGAGAAGTTGTTCATCACGCGAGAAAGCCATTACTTTTTAGGAAAACGTTATTTATTAGAATTTAAAGAATCTACTGCCAATAAAATAATTTTAAAACACAGTCACATTGAATTGTATGCCAAACCAGAGGCTTCAGTGGATGCTAAAAGGAAAGTGCTATACGACTGGTATCGGAAAGAATTAAGGTCGCAAATCGCTATTCTTATCCAAAATTATGCCGCGGTTATAAATCTTCCCTTACCTGAATTTGGCATCCGAATTATGAAAACCAAGTGGGGAAGTTGTACCACTGAAAGTAGAAAGCTTTGGTTTAATATAGAGCTGGCTAAAAAACCCATAGAATGTATCGAATACATTGTCGTTCATGAAATGGTGCATTTGATAGAGCGGAATCACAACAAGAATTTCATCATTATGATGGATCGTTATTTGCCTAATTGGCGTACTCAGAAGAATGTTTTGAATGAGTTGCCGATTTAATGGTTTAGGCTAATCGCTTTATATTAAAGATATTATAAAGGTTTTTCTATGCCTAGAAACAAAGAACTCATGCGCATTTTTAAGGACTTGGATTTGGTGGAGCAATTAGGATCTGAAATTCCTAGAATTCTTCAAGCGTATCCTAAAGATTGCTTTCAGTTTTCATATAATTTTTTAAGGATTACAAGGCCATCAGTTCAAGATACCCCTCAAGTCTCCCCCAAGTTGAAGAATTTCTAAAAGTATTTACTGGAATTCATAATAGAAGTGAATTACAAGAAAAATTAGGGTTAACAGATAGGGGAAATTTCAGAATAAACTATTTAAATCCGTCGATTGAGATGGGGCTAGTATCACTTACGATTCCCGATAAACCTACCAGACATAAATAGAAGTGTTATTTAACAGAGAAAGGGAAAGCATTTATTCAACTATGATTTATACCGAATTTATAGTATAGTCTTTAAAAATAAAATGGTTCTTCAATTGTGGATTATGTGCCATGCTTGTTCACAATAAATGACTGTTCATGAATAATGAACATACTAAAAAAGTGAACAAAGTGTTCAACATGAGATCAAATGTTGCATTTAATTTTTGCACTGCGTCAAGAAATGGAATCTTTTGAAGGCTTGGGAATTGATTACGAAGAAAAGGCTTTTTATGATATTTTAATTGCGGTAAGAGAACAATTCCAATTTGAATATCCTGATGATAAAACTTAGGAGTTGGCAAAAGTAATTAAGGCCTATTTTGACATTAAGGAAGAAAAAAGTAAAGTAAAACAGAGTAAAAGAAAATTTTAGAAATGTAGGTTTTTAAAATATAATCCTAGCAATGGGACAAAATTATTGCATCGGAAAGTAAATTCTGTTTCTACACTTTGGTTTATAAACCATATTTTTGATTTTTTTTATACAAAATCAATAAGATTATGATCCATAAAAATCACCTTCTGTTTTTTCTTCTGTTAACTTTAGGTACCCTAATACTATCCGCACAAGAATGTCAAAGTCTTGATCTAAGAGAGGCTCAGAATGAAATAGCAATTATTCCTGGGGAAACCATGGGGCAAAAACTTGAAAGTCTGCTCTTTTGGACGCAAGAGGAAAAAGATCGACGCTTCCCTATCATGCACGAAATTTTTCCAAGTATTCAGGTTTCTAAAGGTATTCGAAGTGCTGCTTTTCAAGTAGAGCAAAATCTTACTCCTAAGTGGCAAGATAAAACTACTGTGGCGTCCTATATGGAGGACAATCATATTCAAGGCATAATTGTGCTTCAAGACAATAAAATAAGGCTGGAGGCGTATGCAAATGGTGTAGATGAATCAACTCTTTGGACCTCTTTCTCCGTTGCAAAATCAGTTTCCTCTATGTTGTTGGGCGTCGCTCTAAAAGAGGGTGCTATTGGCAGTTTAGATGATGCTCTAGAAAATTATATCCCCGAGTTTAAAGGTCAAGATTACGGGAAAGTAACTGTGCGTCAATTATTAACCATGACCTCAGGCATTGCTTGGAACGAAGATTATGAAGATGCAAACTCAGATGTAGCACAGATGTATCAAGCTCCTTGTCAAGGCACAGAGGCTCATATTTTGACTTATATGAAATCTTTAAAGTTTGCCCATGCCCCTGGAACCCATTGGAATTACAGCACAGGTGAAACGGATTTGATCGGTATTTTAATTCAAAAAGCTACTGGAAAAAGTTTAGCGGAATATCTCTCTGAAAAGATCTGGAAACCTTGGGGAATGGAACATTGTGCCTATTGGCTGGCCGATGAGTGTAGCAACTTAAACATTGGAGGCAGTGGGCTTTCAGCTAGTTTAAGAGATTATGCTCGCTTGGGAACGCTGATGTTAAAGGAAGGTAAACTCGGAGATGAGAGCATCTTTTCTGAGGAATATATAGATAATGCTAAATCCCTCCTATATGAAGTCAACGATGAAGGCGGGGGGTATGGGTATTTGTGGTGGCGGAATAATAATGGTAGCTACGCGGCAGTTGGAATTTTTGGTCAGATGCTATATGTGGATCCAGCTAAAAATCTAGTTATTGCTCAAATTGCAGCTTGGCCTAAAGCGGGTTCTAAAGAACTCACACAACGAAGACAGGCTTTTATCGATGCCGTTCAACGCGTGATTGATTAAAGTGAGACTACCCCAAAAAAGTAACACTAATTAAAATCACGTCCGATTGTTGTTTAATGACTCCAAAACAAGTTTTCAACACTTATGACCAATACGGAGATGAATAGCTTCGTGTTTAATTATTAGAAATAACTATTGACTGGCAAAAGAACCAAGACCACTCTGTTGGTAGAACATAAAATATAGACTTGTGTCGTAAAGCACTTAAAACGTTGGTCTTATAATTTAGAAGCAAGTCTAAATGCACATTTTTCATAAGCTTTTCTAATAAAAACAAAAGAATTGCATAGTTGAACAAAACGTTAAAAACCTCTAGTTATAAAAGGTTGCCCGAAGTAGTTCAAGTTTTTTCTATCTGTTTAAAACGGTAACTTTCCTTGATTTTTCTCTTTTACGGGATAGGACGAGCAAATTAAACCATCCATAGATGAAGAAAGACGCCATTCGTCTAAATTCATAAAGGCATATATGGACAAACTTGGTTGACGTTAAAGGTAAAGATGGTTTTAGTTGAAGTAAGTCTTCCAATTTTTTAAAGCATATTAAGGAGCATTGTCCTTTCTAGCAGAGATAAACTTTTGTTCTGGAAAGAGCTAGTAAATCTGCTCAAATTCATATTTTGATTCTCCCATAATATTCTTAAATTTAGCGCCATGGACATTCAATCTTTCAATGATATCAAGGAATTGCTCACTGCTCTGAAAAGAGAAGACAGACTTTTTTATGAAATGTTTGGAAAGCGAAAGTCGTTGGAGTTTAAACTTTCTTATGCTCTGGAACTGGTCGATTATGATGAAGCGCGCATAGATTATCTAGTCAACAAGTCGGTGTTGCGGGAAAACGGGGGACTGTTGGAAATCGATGGTCTATTTTTGGAGTTTTTTGAGCAAGTCCTTGAAGTGAATGAGGAAATTAATTTGGCCTCCATTGATGAAAACATCAAATCCATTCAGGAAAACATTGTTTACTTTTTAAATGAAAATAGCGAGCATAGAAGGCATGCCTATCTACGAGAGATAAAAAGAACTTTTCGCAAAATAGGCGTTGTAACGATCCGTAGCGTTATTGACCTGAGACGTAAAGTTGACAATACCTTTAAAAATGAGCCGAATTTTAAAAATAAGCAACTCAAATTAAAACATCTTGATGAGAAAAGAGTGATGGTAAAAAAGCTGAGTGGTCAAGCACTTGATCTTATTAATGAAAACCAGCCCGTCTTTTTTAAAACCTCCCAAGATGAGGAATTGAAACGGATCATTACAGAGTTGAAGCTTCAGCTGAATGAATGTTCCCATAACTTGATCGAAATTGAAAAACAGATCATTGATTATCTGAATCAGATTAAGCACCAAGGCTTGTTTTTGGAGAAGCTTCGTAAATTAAAATATCTAAAGGATCATTTTACCATTGCAGCAGAAACGGATATCAAACAGCACTTAGCGAAAAGCAATTCCTTAATTTTTGAACGAAGATTGGGCGAACCTCTTAACCTTTCATTGGATTTTATTCTCAATGAAGAAAGGGCTTTTGCATCCATTAAGAAAGTTGCTAAAAATTATAAATCCAGAACACACATCGTTCCCGAGCTAGCAGAAACTATTGCAACCGATTTTCTTGAAAATAATGTGGAGCAAGAAGTCATGATCAATCTGGAGGAGGTACGAAATCATTTTTTGGCCACAGGCGATAATCTGTTCAACTTTATCGTAAACTACAACTTTAACAAGGACGTCGGTTTTGAGGAACGGGTTACAGTATATTGTCAACTTGTGTCCATTTATGATCAGGAATTCACGATTGCCAATGAATTTGAAAATTTTAATGGTGTGGAATACGCTATGGTTTATCCTAAATAAATAAAGATGAAAACAAAATACACCTCCGAAATTTTTGAAGTGCTTCGCCGTGGTCGGTTTATATGCTCCAATAGTCCCGACGATCGTCTAAAAATGCTCTACAACATTCTTGAGGAGGAGGAAACATTTTACGAGTTGCAAAATTATTTCGCCCATATCAATTACAATTTAGAACACGGAAACGAATATTTCTATTTTAGTCGCTTGGAAAGTAATACGGATCTGGATAGGAAACTTAATAAGGCCTTTGGCTGGATTGACTTGCTGGACTTTTTAAAAACATTTGACACTTCTTTTGACGTGGGTTTTAGGTTTTCGCCTGCAGAAATTGTCAATCAACTAAAGAACAATGCCGATTTAAAAAATAAATTGGACAATTTAAAAAGGCTAGGCGCCGATAAAAAGAATTATTCCGAAAGAGTTAAAAAAATAATCGAGCAATTGGTTAAGGACGATTTTGTGGCCTTAGAAAATGAAATGTCCGAAACCTATAAAGTGCTTACCTCTTTCAATTATTTAAAAGAATTGGTTACCGCTATTAATATTCCTGAAGAAATAGAGAATGAGATACCTTAATAAAATTATTTTTATAAACAGCGCATCGGTGGCCTATGCTGAGATTGAGCTTGACGGCAACGTGCATTTGATTGGCACCCAGGGTGTCGGAAAAAGCACGCTTTTACGTGCTATTTTGTTTTTTTACAATGCTAACAAAGTCAAACTTGGAATTCCACGTGAGAAAAAAAACTACGACGATTATTATTTTCCTTATCAAAACTCCTATGTCATTTATGAAGTGATGAAAGATGGCGTTCCATTTTGTGTGCTTAGTTACAAAGTGAACGGCAAAGTAGCTTTTCGGTTTTTTGACTCTGGGTATGAGCAACAGCTTTTTATTGACCATCAAAATCGGGCATTTGAGAACTGGGAGCAGATTCGTCAGGCTTTTGGCAAATCAATTTATTATACGTCTATCATTTCAAGTTATGATGAATTCCGAAGGATTATTTATGGCGATAATAAATCCCTTAAACCTGAATACAGAAAATATGCGATTATAGAAAGTAAGCAGTATGAAAATATTCCGCGCACCATTCAAAATGTATTTTTAAACTCCAATCTGGAAGCTAAATTCATCAAGGACACCATCATTAATTCCCTTAATGAGGAAGAGTTTACCATCGATCTGGAGAATTATTCCAAAAACCATCTTCGTGAATTTGAGAGTCAAATTAATGATATCGCTATTTGGTCCAAAGCAAATAGGAAAGGAGAAGTGCCTATCAGGAAACAGGCGGATAGCATCATTGACCATTACCGTATTCATAATTATTTGAATCGGGAGAAATTGGAGCTATTTCGGAATTTGTTGTCGCGAATGGATTATGTAGAAAAACAAAAGCCACTACTTCAGGTCGATATTTCGGAAGAAAGACAAACAAAGGATAGATTTTACAAAGAATTTGAAAATCTCAAAGATTTACATCAAAAACGGGAACAAAAAATAATTTCTGAAATAGATTATTTCAAGAAACAGATTGCGGAAGCACAGAGGAAACAACAGGAATATCAAAGAATCGAAATTGATATATTGATTTCCAAGGTTGCGGAGAAAGAATCCTTGCAACAGGAAAGTGGCGCATTGGCTGAAGAAAAAAACCTGCTCACTTCAAGATTTGCAGATATCAGGACAAAATATGAAAACTTGATCCGGCAAATCGAAAATGAAAAGCAAGCTTACTTAAACACCAAAACTTCAGAAATCAATCAACTGGAGCAGGAGTTTGGAAATTCCAAAATGGAACTTTTTACCAGCTATCAAAAAATAGTTAACGACATTAAAATCAATTCCGAAGCAGAAAAAACAAATGCGGTAGAAGAGATCGAAAGACTTAAAAATGAGAAACACCGTCTCGATAATCAAAAATCAGAATTAAAATATCAAATATTTTTTGAAAGTGAAATAGGAGCGGGCAAACAAAATCAGGATCAGTTGATTGCCAAGATTTCTGCAGGTAATTCCACAATTACAGATTCAAAGTACCAAATCAAAAATGTTAGAAAAGAATGGGAACTTGAAGCTGAAAGAATAGACGCCCGATTTGAAGTTGAAACGGCAAAGGCGAACCATCAAAGCGCTGAAGTTGAAAACGTGATAAAGGAAATAGAGTCTAAACTATTTCATAGTGAAGATTCCTTTTATGGCTGGTTAAATAAAAATGTTTCGAACTGGGAAAATACTATTGGGAAAGTGGTTGATGAAAATGTTCTTTTTCACTCGGATCTTGAACCAGAACAGTTTGAAAAGGAAACGGAATCCCTATTTGGTGTTCGCGTCAATTTGGAAGTTCTCGAGAATAAAATCAAAAGTGTTCAAGAATATCGGAAGGACATAGAAAGATTGAAAAAACAGCTGGAGCAAATCCAAAAAAATAGTCTTCTGATAGAGGCTGAAAAAGAAACGGAACAAATTAAATTGAAGAGCGGTTACACCAAAAAAATCAAAAGTTTAAATGATTTAATTGCAAAAGAAGACTATCAGTTAAATCAGAATGAGGAAAAACAGAAGATCAATAGCGTCCAATTGAAAGAATGGGTTGAAAAATCAGAAACTGAAAAGAAAATAAGAGCCACCGAAATCGAAAAGAAGTTAGAAAATTGTTCTTATGAACTTTCAAAAGCAACAGATCAGTTAACGGCGGTTAAGAAAAATATTTCTAGAAGGATTTCATTAAAGGAAACGGAACGGGATAAAAAGACTGTTGATTTAGAAGCAAGTAAAAACGAAAAAGTTTCAACCTATCAATCTTCTATTAACAATCACAAAGAGCAATCCGACCTTCGCATTGAAGTACTCCGCAAAAATCAGATGGATGAATTGGAGGATAAAGGTGCAGACAGAAAACGATTGGAAGAAATAGATGGGAAATTGTCTACTATAATAAGTTCCTTGGAATTTATAGCACAAAATGAAAAAACGGTCATCGAATACCAAAAAGATAAACGAGAGTTATTTGACCTTCTTCCGCAATGGAAAACTGATAAAATTACGCTAGAAAAACAACAACTTCATAGTGCTGACACCCACAAGATTGAACTTTCAAAGTCCCGTCAAAAGCTAAGCCATCAAACAGAAAAGGTGAAATCGCTTGAGGATAAGTTTTCTATTTTCGAAATTGATATTTTAGAATTTGAAAAATTCAAAAAATCCGAAGCTTTTGCTGGTATGGAAGACGTTTTGGAGGATGCTTCTGATAAAGAAGAACAGGATATTTCAAAAAAGGCTTCGCTTCTTATTTCTGAAATTAATGACAAATACTATAAAGGAATTGGTAAGTTTCAAGAACTTCAGCGTGCCATTAATGGCTTTGTTGGCAACTTTAATGAAGCGAATGTGTTTCAATTTAAAGTACAATTTGGCAATGATGAAGATTATCTCAATTTCGCACTAAACCTCAAAGAATTCATCGAGGAAGATAAAATCCAAGAGTATCAGAAACGCGTGAACGAACGCTTTGGAACTATCATTAATCAAATAGGACGGGAGACCACGGAACTGACTTCTAAGGAAGCTGAAATTGAGAAAACAATCAAAAAAATCAATGATGATTTTTTACATAAAAACTTTGTGGAAGCCATAAAGGAAATGGAAATGCGTACGCAGAAAAGTTCCAATCCTATTGTCTCCCTTCTTTTGGACATAAAGGATTTCAATGAGGAGAACAGTCTACAATTGGGACAGGTAAACCTTTTCAGCACTTCAGAATCGTCCTCAAAAAACCACCGCGCCGTGGAATTGGTCAAACAGTTGATAAAAGAACTGGAACGGGCCAAGACGTCCACTTTAACCTTATCTGAATCTTTTGATTTGCAATTCCGTATCGTTGAAAATGACAACGATTCCGGCTGGGTGGAGAAGCTTTCAAACGTTGGTAGTGAAGGAACGGACGTTTTGGTAAAAGCGATGATAAATATTCTACTTCTTAACGTATTTAAGGATAGTGCCTCGAGAAAAATAAAAGACTTTAAATTGCATTGTATGATGGATGAGATCGGGAGATTGCACCCCAATAATGTGAGGGGAATTTTAAAATTCGCCAACGAGCGAAATATCCTGCTCATCAATGGTTCTCCAACAAGTCAAAACGCGACGGATTATAAATACACCTATAAATTGGCTAAGGAACAATCGAAAAGAAATCCAAAAAGATATTTGACCAAGATAAATCGATTGATAAAAGTGAATGCAAAAATTTCGAATTAATGAAGTTGACTCCCAAAATAGCACGGATCCTTTTAAGGCTTACTAAAGGTGAAACGCTACCTGCCAGTGCTGCCAAAAGCCCGGTGGTTAGCGAATTGATTGCTGAAAACATTCTCCTTCAAAAAGGGAAACACCGAAAAACCCTAACGCTCAGCAATCAAAAAGCGCTTTTCGTATTTCTTTCTAACCAATTGCAAATCCATAATTTGGAGGATTATATTACTGCACTTGACAATGAGGAGTCCAGCCGTGCTGACTTTGTTAAGGTGGCAACCGACTCAAAAACGTCGAAGGAAAGAGCCTTTAAGGGTTTTTTGATCAATGCCTACGACCACATTAATGCCACTTTAAACGCCAAGGAATATCCTATTTCTCCCCATAATGGCAGTTTTGCATTTATCTATGATTATGAAAACTTCCGCATTCCGGAGGATATCACGATTGTAGGTGTGGAAAATGCTCGAAATTTTCGTCACATTCATGAACAGCGCTATCTCTTTAAAGATATCAACCCGTTATTTATTTCGCGCTATCCACAAAGTCAACACAAGGATGTGATTTCCTGGTTAAAAACAATTCCCAATCGGTATCTGCATTTTGGAGATTTTGATCTGGCGGGAATTGGAATTTATCTCAATGAATATAAGGTTCATCTTCAGGAACGATCCCAGTTTTTTATCCCTTCCAATATTCAGGAATTGATACACCAATTCGGCAATCGTCAACGGTTTAACAACCAAATCCGAAATTTTGATGTTGAAATTGCAAATGAACCGCTTCTTGACAATTTGCTAAAGATCATTGAAACGGAAAAGAAGGGTTTGGATCAGGAATATTTCATTCAAACATTTAAGAAGTTGTGATTTAAAAATGTTTGCTCTCTAAGATATCATTGCAAGGGATCCAAAAGACCATGATTGTGCTGAGCGAAGCCAAATTACGAATATTTTAACGACATTACAGTGCGATGAAGTAAACACGGGGTATTCACGATTACAAAAATCGAAATAATAAGGAATGAGCAATCCCATAATCTTTAGAAAAAATACTTATAAAAACTTTTAGATAACAAATTGACGGCTCCAGAGGGTGGTTTATGGGCTATATAAACATTTGGTTCAACCAAACTCGTCAATGATGTACAAAACTCTGGAATATTCTGATGGGGGAGGGAAAACTGCATCGAGTAGAATAACTTATACAAACATCCTTATTCTAGTTTCCAATAGATTCAAATATTTCTCTTTCATATTCTCTGACAGAAAAGAGATTTCAATTAGTTCTTTCCATTTCGGAGTTGCTTGTTGCATTTGTTGCAGTATGTTAGCAATTGATTTTTCATTGAGTAGGAGTCTTTCTTTGGCATAATAGTCTATAAAGTCAGATGCTTTTAAATTAC
Organism: Gelidibacter sp.; assembly: GCF_053579655.1. NCBI lineage: Bacteria > Pseudomonadati > Bacteroidota > Flavobacteriia > Flavobacteriales > Flavobacteriaceae > Gelidibacter > Gelidibacter sp. The sequence continues at coordinate 22,294 of NZ_JBMDWE010000019.1, forward strand.
TTTTTTTCCCTTTCAATGTCAGTGCAATTTCTTCTTCTGGATTTTTAATTGCTATCGTAGAATTTAAGTAATCATATATAGGAGTAAGCGTTACTTTATCATTTTTGGTAATTAGGGAAAAGTTTTTCAAATGCATATCTTCATTTCCTGTAATATAACAAAAAAGAACTCTTTTGAAAAAATCGGCTTTTTCAATGGCGGGAAATGAACAATATTCGTCAAGTACGGGAATGAGTTTCTCCATTGTAAAACGGTATTTTGTGTCTCTTGAATTTCCTGTTAATTGAGCAAAATCTTCGGTTGCCAATTTCTTTCCTTTTCCGTAGCGATCAAAACGCTTAATGAAATAGGATAAACTTCCGTCTTTCCCATAAAGCATCCCGTGAAATGGCACGTTTAAACCAAATACTTTAGCCATTCGCATCGTGACATCTTCATTTTCTGGTAATTCTGGAAACAAATCATTTTGTGGCTTTATAATGTAGGTTCCAAATTGATCCACAATTTTAAATTCTTGATCAACTATTGAAATAGCCGCACTAAGCTTCGGTTGTATGCCTTGAATGGAAAGTTTTTTAGCTCTGTTGGCGGCTTCCTGACGAAGTTCGGCAGCAGTATATGGCAAATCATTTAAATGGGTGAGCTTAGGAGCTATCATTCGGAGTCCTTTTGCACTATATCTATCGGTACCACATAATTCATAAGTAATAGGACATCTATTCATTGTCAGCTAATTTAACCGTTACTGAGCCTACTAAATCATTTCCTGTAGCAATCAGTTGAGAGAAATAATCTTTTTTATCAATCTTACCAATACGTAATAACCCTTCTAACTGGACACCTTCAGGTAATAGACCTTCAAAAAAGGGAGGGAAGGATGTATAGCTGTATTTTTTGTGTCTTGTTGGCATGGTCAATGAAACCGGATCATCTTCATAATTTTGATCATATTCAAAACTATAGTGGTTAGCTGAGATCTCTGTTAAAATTCCAGCTCTTTTTCCGTGGACAAATACGATTGCTTTTCTCATAATTATTTAGTTAAAGGGCTTTTGAATTCTATCTTGATATTTAAAACTTGGAGTACTGCCAATAGATTATTGAAACGCACTGTTTCTTTATTTTTTTCAATATCAAAAACAGTCGTCTTTCCTATACCCGCTAAGTCGGCTAACTGAAGCTGTGTGAGATCTGCTTTTTTTCGGTGGTCTTTAATAAAGGCGCCTAAATCAAGATCATTCATTTTATACTGTTTTAACGGTAAAAATACACAATTTAATTATATCTGTATGTTGAAAGAGGGAAAACATTTAAATATTACTGTTAGGGCAGTAATTTTAGAGGTTTAGTCATCAAAACTTTACTGTTTTGAGAGTTAAACGCTTAATTACTGTGATGACGGTAAATAGTATGCATGTCTAAAAGATTTATACTAGTTCTGGATTTGGCATTTATGAAGGCCATTTCAAAACATACAATAAATATCTAAGTCCAGCCTATAGTTCTCTATCAAATCAATTAGAAAAAATCAATTTATAGTATTCTTCTATATCAGCTATTTCAGGAGTGGATAGTTGTTTGAATTCTTTTCTTTGGCGCGATTTGAGAGTGCGCCATTATTTTGTTCCAAGAATCTAACCAATAAAGCAACCATGTCATCTGGCATTTCGAATATATTATCCAAATACGACTTGAATTGTTCATTTTAAGTTTAATAAAAACAAATTGTACGTGGTTCTCATAATTGCTAATTAGAATGTTGTCGTGGAGTTACAGGTGTTTTTAAGTAAAAACAGGTAAAAAGATGGCATATTCTGTGAAAACGGGTATGAGGTTGGAATAATAGGTATAAAATCATTAAATATCGGAATAATAGGTAGAAATGAATATAGACAATATAAACCACTTTGGAAAAAGTTGACAATTGATTTTTTTTATCTTCACAATAAATTCCATCTCATGTCATTTTATTCAGTATTTCAAAATATAAAATCATCTAGTATTGCTGGGTTAAAGTTTAACAGATGCGACTAAGAGCTATAGGAGCCTATATTTGGTTGGATTTCGTAATGATATAAACAAATTTGTTTACATTTATAATATGAGTCCGTTAATCGAAAAATACAAAGGCATCCACCCTGGAATAATATTAGAGCGTTTACTTAGCCAAAAAGGAATTTCACAACGTCCTTTTGCGCTTTCTATTGGTGAGTATCCACAGACCATAAATGCAATTACTAAGGGCAGAAGGAAGCTTAATACAGCTCTAGCTTTGAAAATTGAAAAGAAATTAAACTTAGAAGAAGGATCTCTTGCGCTTCTGCAAACCTATTTTGACATTAAGGAAGAAAAAAGTAAGCTAAAACAAAATACTCCTGACTTAACGCTTTTAAGAAAGTCTTTATTTTGGGATGCAGATATGTCTAAAATTGATTGACAAAACCAAGGTGTTGAAATTTTAAAAGAGTAAATGAGCAAGGAAATGATATTGAAAAGGAAGAAATTAAACGTTTTCATAAAAATATCCTAAGCTAAAGCACAAGCGATAATAAAAGCGCTAAATAAGCTGCAGAGAGGGAAGTTGTGGTTTGATTAAAGATTAGAAGATACGTTATTTTTTGGCCTGTTGTCATCTGGTATTCAGGCGTTTAATTGTGAAATATCGTATAATAAAATGCTTCTTTTTTGCTGTGATAGGTTGGAATTTTTATGGAGGGGATTATGGGTAAAGGTATGATTTGGATATTTGTTGATGAAATGCGACAGCTCGCGAGCTGTCCGTACTTTGGGAAATATTTCATAATTTTCATTATTAAAATAGCGTATTGAGAATAGAATGAAAAACAGGAAAAGAAATCGATTGAAAGGTTATGATTACTCCAGAGATAATCTATATTTCGTCAAGATTTGTGTGCAGCATATGGTTTGTTGTTTGGGAGAAGTTTTGAAGACTGCAGACCAGCCATCTAATAGAGATCCTGTTGAATTGGATACAGTAATAATCTCAAAGAAACATAACTTCACTGATGCCAACCCCATTGAATTAAATGCCAATCGACCCCATTATAAAATGGTATTGAATACTTATGGATTGATTGTTCACAATCAATTCAATTGGCTGGAGGAGATTGAGATTGATCGTTTAAGGATGAGAGATGTTTTTCTGAACATTAAATCATTATCAAGTTTAATTGGAGCGTTTAAAACCACATCTTCCAAGATGATTCATAATGCAGGGTTTTTGGATTTTGCATGGAAAAGATCATTTCATGATCATATTATTAAGCAACAGAAGGCTTATGATAATATCTCAAATTACATCGAATCCAATCCTCAAAAATGGCATGAGGACACTTTTTTTTCAAATGTTTAAAATAATTCCAATTGGGTTGGTTGAGGTTCTTTTGATACTTCCACTCCCCCCCAAAAGTTCATAATGTTTCCAAATTGTTTGTCTGTTATTCTAAGAACGCTGACCTTTCCAAAAGGCGGTAATAGTGGTTTGATCCGTTTTTCTACATTTTATAAGCTAAGTTTTTTAGAGCTTCCAAGTCTTTAAAATTGCATACCATTAGCATATATGGGTTTTGAAACCCTTAAAGAACACTTTCCAAATCAATTCAAAATCAAATAGGTAAAATTTATCCCAATTGGTTCTCTGTTTCAAAAATTCGATTTTTTTTGAATTCCGGGAACCAATAGAAGGCAATAAATCCTCAACACAAGATATTTCCAACGTAAATCATCGAGATGCCTATCAGTTTTTTATAATAGTTGTATTTTCAGGTAAGTACAAAGGAAAAAATCCTACATTTATTAAAAAAATCACGAGTGCTTATGAAAACGAAAGTCTACCTCTTCCTGCTTGTTTTTAGTTGTATTTTCTGGTCTTGTGACAAAGATGATGATGCCTCAAGTTCAGTCTCCGATTTTTATAAAGGCGCCGCTACTTCTGCTTCCGCTGCCGATTTAAAAGGCGTTTGGGCGATATTCAATGTGGGGTTTCGAGGAAAAATGGCAGAGGTGCCCATCGTTTATCAAGAATGTGGACGAGATTTTCTGGTGTTTTCTGAGAATGGTATCTACTCGGAATACGCCTACCAACAAAGTGACTGTGCATATACCTTAAATAGCTTAGACTGGGTGTTGAACAAAGGCATTATTAGTTTGCATAACCAATTTGGTGACAGTGATGAACTGGTCATTACCAAATTAAATGCTAATGAGCTTGTGTTTAAATCAAAGTTTGATGTGGATGAAGATGGAACTTTGGATGTGGTAAGCTTGTATTTAAAACGCTATACGCCAAAGGAAATTGATATCATAACGCCTACTTTTAGAAAAAATCAAGATACCGCTTTTGAGAACCTTTTGAGTTTTACGTGGCAGCCTTATGAAGGCTTTAATGCTTTTGAGCGCTATGAGATTTACCGTAGCGCCGGCGACAATTGTAGCCTTGCAAATGCCGAACTTATTGCGAGCATTAGCGACGTCAACACCACTGAGTTTACCGATTTATTACCGCCCACTGAAGACCGATTGTGTTACTTTTTCAAGGTCTTTACAAATCGCGGACTATTGGGCCTGAGTTATGCCTATACCATCAACACGGATAACATACGGGCACAACCCGTGACGCTTTATAAGCCCGAAGTATTAAATGCTGCCATTCAATTCAATTGGCAGGCCAGCACGGATCCCTATTTTTCGCATTACGAATTGGCGTTTTCAAATTATGATGGAGGCACTGCCTCTGGACAACAGGTCAATTCGGTGGCTATCATCAAGGATCGGGAGCTTACGTCGTTTTTGGATGAGCATCCGCCTTACCTTGAAAATCCGTATTATGTGTTGTATGTACATAATATCTTCGGCAGCCGCACGACCTATTACAATTCGCAGGTTACTACCTATCATGAGGTAGCTTTTAAACGGCCGGAGATTATCAACATTTCTAAGGTACACTCCTATGCTATTGATGCTGAAAATGCCGTTGTTTATGTTTATGGAAGAGAGAGTGGCACCAGGAATACCATGAATATCCATCGTTTTAATTATAGAACCAATCAAACGGAAGCTATATCCAATTTGGCTCCACAGTACGATACGAGTATTCCCATCCAGTATATTGATTCTGGTTATGGTGGGGAAATTATTGTTGGGCAGGCGACGGGTTTAGCAGTTTATGATGCCACAACTTTAAAGTATAAATACAATTTAGATTTAAAGGGGAGGCGTGCGGCTGATTTTTCGTATTCACCCTTGGGATTTTGGATAGTTGTGGACAGCGATAAGATTTATACATATAGCCGAGATAATGCCAATTTGGATCTGGTGGATTCCAAGACGCATTTTCAAAAACATCAAGGCAATAACAGTTACCGGACTTTTGTCCTTAAAAATAATAAACTCTTGGTGGGCCACTATAATGAGCCTACGAGTTATCTCTTTACCTTGGCCAGCAATGGATCATTGACTCAAGAGGAAATCGTCTCTTTTCCAATTTTGGACAATTGGAAGGGTAAATCCCAATATAATGCGGCCGGAAACTACCTGATCAATTTCTCGGAGAATCGGCTCTATTCAACCACCAACTTTAGTTTAATGGAAAGTTTTGAGTCTCCATATTTTCCAACGGGAACGAGCAAGAATGGCGCCCTGATTTTTGGGTCCAACAATGATCCCAACTGGGAGATTAGATCCAATAGCATTCATGCTAAGGAAGCGGTCATCTATAATAGGCAGAGCCGCAATACCAGCACGGTTTCGACCATTGGCTACCCACAGGTCATTTTTGAAAATGCTTTTGGGGATATTATTTCCATTTCAAGCGGATTGAAAAAGGATAACATCGGTCAAAATATTAATAATAAAGCCGATCTTTTCTTAGAGGTCATTCAACGGCCGTAGGGTGAGGTGTTTATGGAGAAGTTCATAGACGGTTATGCGTTTTACTGGGATCCAAGTTTTGGGAAAGAATTCGATTGTTTACTAACAGGGAACTCACCTAATCATTGGACCTTAAGCTGAGCAACGACGCTAAAGTAAGGCCGGCAACGTTATAAGGTGATCACTTCTTTAGAAGCGGACTTCTGTATGCTTGTTTTTTCATCATGATCATGAAGGTCAAATATCTCTTGGATGATGTCTTCTTACATAAGCGTTTTCATAAGCTTTATAATTAAATATCTAAAGATCAGGGAAAATGAGCAGTAAATTGGGGAGGGTTTCGTAATAGTATAAACAAAATTGTTTACATTTGTAGTATGAGTAGATTAATTGAAAAATACAAAGGTATCCATCCTGGAATAATATTGGAACGCTTACTTAACCAAAAGGGGATTTCACAACGTCCTTTTGCCCTTTCTATTGGTGAGTATCCACAGACCATAAATGCAATTACTAAGGGCAGAAGGAAGCTTAATACGGCTTTGGCTTTGAAAATTGAAAAGAAACTAAACTTAGAAGAAGGATCTCTTGCGCTTTTACAAACCTATTTTGACATTAAGGAAGAAAAAAGTAAAGTAAAACAGAATACCCCAGACTTAACTCTTCTAAGAAAATCTTTATTTTGGGATACGGATATGTCTAAAATAGATTGGCAACAACAAAGCATAGCAGTTATTAAACGTGTATTTGAACGTGGTAATGCTATTGAAAAAGAAGAGATTAAACGCTTCTATAAAAGTGTTAAGATTGAAGAAGCGCTTGCACATGGAATTAGTGAGCCATACACTATTTATAAAAATAAAGAAAACGAATAATGCTTCACTATAGTACTGTAAACGATCTATTGAAAAATAGTTTACTGAAATTAATGAAATCCGATGTGTTTAATGATTTTAGACTTGTAGGAGGTACAGCACTCAGTTTGCAAATTGGTCATAGAGAATCGATAGATATTGATCTGTTTAGTGATTCAGAATATGGCACATTGGATTTTGATGCCATTGAAAACCATCTAACAGAAAACTTTCAATATGTAGATTTTTTAAATATAATCCCAGGAATGGGGAAAAGTTATTTTATTGGAGAAAATAAGGAAAATGCCATAAAGCTCGATTTATATTATACAGACACTTTTATTCAACCTTATATTGAAGTTGATGGGATAAGAATGGCAACTATTGAGGAAATTATAGCAATGAAAGTAGATGTTGTGCAACGAGGAGGAAGAAAAAAAGACTTTTGGGATTTACATGATCTACTTCCATCTTATGATATCAGCCAAATGTTAGATTTACACAAGCAAAGATATCCTTATTCCCACGACGGAGATTTAATTATCCATAATTTTACATCTTTTGAACAAGCAGATGAAGATTTTAATCCTATCTGTTTTAAAGGGAAATATTGGGAATTTATAAAGGAGGATTTTGAAGGGATTATTCTGAAGTATAAAGAATCTCTGTGATATTCTTTTTTTTTAAGTGTTTACTTTCTTTTTAAAACACTGATTTGTGCTACCTAGCCTCTGTGAAGCCCTATAATCACTACATTTTAAAACACTGTATCGGGAAATAAAATTGTTCCCTGATGGTTGGATAGCGCGTATTTCTAATTGATTATAAGTTAGTTAGATTAAATGATTCTTTCTTTTATTAACGTCTTTTTACACCTTAGTTTTCATCGCATTTAAAGAATTCCAAACAGTCATCAAACCCCATTAACATAAATTTTATTGAATTTATGTTTCATGTCGATATTTCCTAGCATGACTATTTCAGCGCCATGAGGAAGTATGGTATGGGCCGATAATAAGGTGACGACTTCAGAATTTTCTTTTATGGCAATGACCGATAATCCCGTTTTAGCACCTATGCCAGATTCGGCAAGGGACATGCCGGCTAACGACTCGGGAATCGGGATGATAAACAAGGTAAAGCCCTCGCCAAGAACGGTTAAATCTTGACCTTTGGCTATCGATAAAACGGCTTCAGAACCTAATGTGGAGTAGCTCAGTACAAAATTAGCACCTGCTTTTTGGATAATATCAACATTTCGAGCTTCGGATATACGGCTCACAATCCTGACGTTCTTGTTCAATTGACGGCAATAGGAGGCCAGATAAATATTCATGGTGTCGTCATGGGTAGATAGTAATACCGACGGCGCTTTTAGAATTCCAGCTCTTTTTATGAGTTCGTAATCTGAGGCGGTTCCGGTAAAAACCTGATTACAATAAGGACTTACTTTTTTACATACCTCCGGATTTTGATCAATGACATTCACTAAAATGCCATTTTTATGTAAAGCCTGTGCCGCGGCCAAGCCTACTCGGCCTGCTCCAATTAACAGAACGGGGTTAGGGTTGACGTTGTAGTCATGGAAGAGCTCATCAATGTTATGAAGCTGTTCTTTATTGCCTATGATGACGAGAACGCTATCGTCGGTTAGCTTTTCTTTACCGGTTATGGCTTGCAATCGGCCGCGCTCCCAAATTCCCACAATACTGACGCCGAATTTTTGTCTTAAGTTGGTTTCCCGAATAAGTTTAGAAACCAATGGGGTATTGTGGATAGGCAATTCTGCAATTAATAAATCTTCATACTGGCCTATTGGCTGAGATTTTGCATGTTGTGCGTTGATCCGGTTGGACAATTGTTCGCCAAGCCATTTTTTTACCGGCAACACGTGGTCGGCGCCGCTGAGTTGCTGTACATCTACCGAGTCGATATCCGTAGCTATGGCGACAATGGGGATGTTGGGGGCAATGTCCCGAATGGTGAGGATGATCTTGGTATTTAAAAAGTCATCTCTATTGATCAAAACCAGTTTTGCCTCCTTAATATTGGCAAGAATGAAGGTTTCCTTGTTATCCAATTCTCCAAATAGAACAGGAACGCCGTCATCATAATTTTTAAGCGCTTTTTCCAGATCGTTTTCGATGACAAAGTAAGCTGTGTTCTCCTGTTTCAATCGCTCGGTAAGATCTCTAGCGATCACATCATAAGAACATATTAAAATATGATCTTTTGTTTTGGCAGGAACCTGACGGGGCACTTTGTTTTTCTTTTTTGACTCTAAAAGAGGGATATAAAAGTGCCTGATAAAAGCAAATGGCAAAACGATCATTAGCATAAAAACGCCAGAAAGCAACACGAGAATACTGAACAGGCGACCGAGGTCGGACGCAAATGTAATATCTCCGAAACCCAGGGTGCTCATCACGGTAAGTGTCCAATAAAAGCCTGTGGTCCAGGAATGATTTTGGCCTTCCAACCCCATTATTACATGGAAAATAACAGAATAGATGACGATAACGATTCCTAAAACGGCCAAATATTTTACTAAGATCTTGGAGTTTTTTTTAAATTCTCTGTCGCTCAAATAATAGGCCATCTGACTACCGATAAATTTCATATGCTGTAATTTTAAAAAGGTTTTACTGGGTGTTCACTTAAGATTCTGAATTATTGTTGTTCGGTTAAAAATTTCGTCGGCCTTCAAAAGATAATCCTGATTAAGATTTTTCAACGTTATGTTCGTTAATGTCATCATTTTTCATTTTTGGGAAATGCTAATAAAACACTAATTTCCTGGTAAATATAAATTTATAAAATCTATGTTTTAAGTGTTTTGCGGTTTGTGTCTTGATTCTTGGTTCTAACAGCGAAGTGGTGGTTACTGAGCCTGTCGAAGAATCTTGATTCTTTTTCCGGACAATACAACTTCTGAATCTATAAATAAAGTTACCATAAATTATTTCAGAAAATCGGAAATATCCTTAGTGATACATCTGATACATTTCATCGATATGTGCTTTCACTTGATCCCGAAGTGATTGTGGTTTTAGAACTTCGACCATAGGGCCCAGTTTTAAAATTTGCATTATAAATTCGTAATTGGGTTTTAATTTATACGTCACGATTCCCCAATCGTCAGCGCCATCCTGACAGAATTGTGATTTATGGATGGGTAAACTGCGCAAGTATTTAATCTGGTTGTTATGTGCTCTCATCTCGATGTCTTCGATAGACGAATCGCTATAATTTAAACCGACCACATCATCGTATTGTTGTAATTGCTCTAGAAAATCTTCCATTTTCAGTGCATTTTCATTTTGAATTTTTAAATCAGAAAGTCTGTCGATGCCAAAATTTCGAATTTCATTTTCTCCATCGGCCACCGCAATCAAATACCAGCGGTTGGCATATTCCTTAAGGCATAGTGGCGACACGGTGTATGCCTTTTTAGTGCCACCATAATAGTTTTCCTTTAGAAAGGTGAGTTTATGATTTATGGAAATGGCATGAATTAATTTCTCAAAATGCTGAACGCCGGTAAAATCAGAACTGTCTTCTGGAAGCACCCATTTTTGAAAGGATTTATAATCTTTAAGGCCACTTTCATAAAGCTCGGCCATCGCAGCGAACTTTGAAAACTTAAAGAAATGGCTTAACGCGTCTTCGTTTTCTTCCATGCTATACCCATGAGAATTATAGCAGTAGGTCATGGCGATGCCAAAGTCTGATTCTAAGATGTTCTTATCGCGTTCAAAGGAGCGTTCAGAAATATTAAAATCATAGTCATTGCGCAAGCGCTCTAAAAGCTGTTTTTTAGTGATATCTGGATTGGACTTTACCAGTTGTGCGATACTTTTTAGGCGCTTGAGAACTTTATAGGTGGACATGATCGTAATTTCCCTCAAAAATAGAAGAACAGAATTGGAAAGCAAGGCATTCTGACCGATTTCAGAAGAAAGATTAAAAGTATTTATTAAGTCCGCCATCCTTTGGCGTTGTGATGAACGGTCTTTGCATGTTATTGCGCTAAAAACATTAAGCTAATCTTATGAAAGACCTAAAATCAAGTATTTATTATTCAGTAGAAGCCAAATATTGGCGCAGGGCAGTCACCAATATTCATGATGAATTTTCGGTTGGTTTACCCACTTACGAAGATGTAGCTAAAACGAAAACGAAATTTGAAAATGCCATTCCACTTGTGGCGAGAGCCGATGCTTTCAACCATTATTTCAGCATTATAGATGTGTTGTACGATGGGCTGGGGAAAGCGCAAACCACAGATGCCCAAGCACGCATTGATTTGCAAACCTATCTCGATTCTGGGAATGCCATCGAGCTTGGCAATAAAACGAAATTTACATCCTCGCCAGATTATGATAAAGCGATTGAGGTTTATATGGTGATTGAAAACCCATCGCAAACATCTACAGAAAAGTATTTAATCCATGGCATCCGATATCTGGATTATCCAGATCGGTTAGATCCAGGAATACAGGAAGCCCTTCAAGGTCTGATTAAAGAGTATAGCTATTATGAGCAAAATGGCTATGCCGTGAAAAAACAAGTGGAAGCATTGAATTTGGAGGCTGTAGGTGGTGCTCAGGTGGCTATACTAAAAACGCCTTTTAACTGGCAGAAGTTAGTTGTGGATTATAAAGGGTTTGATTTGTGTGAGGTGTGGTAGGGGATGATGACGAGCAGTTATTTCTTATGAAACTCATAACTAAGTTCTGATTTATAAATGTTATTTTTGAAGCCTAAAACGTATTATCCTCAAATTTTAGTTTATGACCTATCAAGAAGTGTTTGTCCTTTTTTGGGATCAAGTCAAGGAAAGTATCCATGAAGGACGCTTTGCTAAATTAACTATGGCAAAAACCATTGGTAAACCGAACTTGAAAAACATTTTTGTCCGGCCAGTTTACTCTGAAGACGGCTTTAAGGTGTTAGTGAAATTGCGCTATGCTTCTAAAGAAACCGAAGATGAGGAAAAGGAATTGACTATGGAAGATGCTTTTGAGGTTTTAAAATCGCATCTAAAAACGTCTTTTTCAACAGTGCTTTTATTTACCACCACAAAGGATGTCACTTTCAAAATTAATAAGAAGGGTGCGGGCAGTATTACTGAAAATTTGCCAACATTTCATAACGTTATCCAGGCTAAGACGGATTTTTAATGGCTTCGGGCTCAATATTAAGCTTCGTTGATGCGTGCGATTGGATAGGTCTAGCGCTTCTTTGTATAAGTTTTTTTATGGTCTGACACAGATGGTGTTACTTGATTTTATTGGTCTCAAATGAGGTTAAAACCCCGCATGAATGGATGTCGGGCAAGTATGTACTTTAGTAGATCTCGCTTTAATTTCTAAAAATTTTGACACGAATTTCACGAATTTTCACGGATGCATTCGTTTCCTTAATATACGGGCATAAATTATAGGCTATAAATTTCACGAATTAAACACATTTCAGTCTGTTTTAAAAACCCCGCCAGAACGTTTGTCGATAAAGTATGGCACTTTAGTCCATTGTTTTTCAGTTGAATCCGTAATTTACAATGTGCCAGTGACCAAAACCATGAAGGACTGAAATCGGATTGAATCTTGTGGAATAAATCTTTGTTTGAAGCAAGGGAAATCTGAATTTATTTTAGAGGTTTTTATGAGCTTTTAACTTCTCTTGAAAACTTTAGATTCTACTGGAAATGTAGCACATCACCACTAAAAAGATTGGGGTTTAAAATAGGGTTGCCAATAAAACCCACCTCTGAAATTTCAACCTCACGATGAACTACTTAAACCCTTTCATGGCCGCGATGGTCGTCGCCCAAATAATAAGGCAAGAAAAGAAGATTCCTATCGTATTCGCTAGGAAAGCACGTTTGCGATCGATCCCAAAAAGATAGGCGGCAAGAGTTCCTGCATAAACGCCGGTTCCTGGAAGTGGGATGAGAACAAAAATCATCAATCCCCAAAACCCGTATTTTTCAACATTTTTTCCTGCACCCTTTTTAGCGCGTCGTGCCACAAAAATTGCTGATTTTTTATAATAATACCATTTAAATAAGTAGCGGTTCACTACATCCAAAAAGAAGGTCATGATCGGGAATACCATTACGTTGGCCGCAAAACAAAAAATAAAAGCGACATAAATATTCACCCCATGCAAAAGCGCATAAGGAATGCCAACTTTAGCTTCTCCTAAGGGAGAAACGCTCCAAAGCATCGCAATGAGTAAATCGAAAATCATTTTTCAATATTTGATCGTGTAAAAGTAGCCTTTTAGAAGTACGAAAAGACTTAAGAATTTATTAAAGTTTAGTCTAAAACAGCTGTTTAACACCATCAAAGAGAACTAGAAATAAATTCAGTCCTATCGATTTTAAAAAGGGGTCAGTGTTTCCCTTGCAAGTTAGAGTAGGAGTATCTTGACATTTCAAGTAAGGTTATTGCCAAAAAGGTCATGGCATCGATTGCTTGGACAAATCCCAATAAGCTTCCTCAAGTATTTTAACGGCTTCTTCCATTTCCTGCGGATTAAGATGTGCAAACCCCAGTCTTAAAGCAGTTAGCGACCGATTTTGATAAAGGCAGATACTCGGAATAAATAGTCCTTTTTCTCTAGCTTTTTTTTGTAATTGCGTCAACGAAAAGACCTCCTTAAACCGAATCCAAAAAGCTAAACCGGAAGGTGGAATTGTAAAAGTAATCCGGTTTTGGAAGTGATTGTTGAGCAGTCCGGCAAAAAGTTCTTTCCGTTCAGCGATGACTTTTTTAGATTTTCTTTGGTATCGGTGAATGTCGCCTTGGTGGATGATTTCGCCCAAAGCTTTTTCCATCATTAAATTGGGCTTTCCAAAGATGTTCAGGTGTTTGGCGCCTTCTTGCAACACATCTTTAGGCGCAATTAAAAAATTCATTTGAAAACCGGGGTTTAAAAAGCGTCCGAAAGCACCAATATAAATGATGCGATGGTCACCGTTTTTTCTAAATAAGGATTCGTTTTTATTTTTCACCAATGAAAATTCAAAATCGGAATCGTCTTCAATGACAATGAAGTCGTACTCTTCGGCCAAAAGTAGCAATTGGGATTTTCGTTTTTTTGAAAGGGCGACCGTGGTTGGATATTGGCATTTGGTGTTGATATAAACCAATCGTATCTCGCCGGGCTTAAAATGCTTTTGAATATAATCAATGTCCATCCCGTCGGCATCCACCGGAATCGTTTTCATCTTGGCGCCGGCTTGACTATAGATCATATTGGGTAAAAAGTAGCTGAGTTCTTCTACCAAAACGACATCGCCCGTATTGATCAATAAGCGTGATAGAATGGAGTGAACCTGCTCCAGACCTGCCACGGGCAATAAAAAGTCTCTTGACAGATGAAAGCCTCTGGTCAAATTGAGGTAATAGCTGAGTTGATCCCTAAAAAATAAATTCCCATCGCTTGCATTTGAATAAGTGCCTGAAGGTTTTTTTCTTCGGAGTACCGAGGTGTAGAAGCGTCCCAGTTCTTCCGATTTAATCATACGGTAATCTGGCGTGCCGTCCGTGAAATATAATTTCCCCAGATGTTCTTCTAAAGGCGTATCTAAAATAAATTCCTTCCTAAAATGATAGGGCGCAGTTTCTGGAGGATGTTGAAAAACTTTGGTTTTTTTGGTTTTATCCAAAGAAATCTCAGGATTTATAACGAATACACCCACATTAGGAACCGTTTTTACCCAACCCTGCTCTTGGAGTTCGGTCAAAGCGGCCACAATTGTTTTCCGGTGAACTTGGAGTTCTTCGGCGATTTTACGGCTTCCTGGAAGCTGATCGTCATCTTCTAAAAGGTTGCTTTTGACCGCATTAATAAATTGATAGACAATTTGCATATAGACTGCATCTTTTTTTCGACGATCTATTTTAACAAACGAATGAAAAGGAATTATAACTGGACTACTCATTATTTACATTTAGGACTACCAAAAATACTATTTTAATCCAAACCTTTGCCCTCAGATTCAAATACTACGATTAAAAAAAAACATTTATGAAAAACGTACTGGTCACTTTAGGACTCATAGTTGCGCTACCAAATTTTGCACAACAAAAGCAAACGCTTCCGGATCCGGAAATTCCGAATCACGAATTGGAAGAAGTCATTATTCAGGGCAACCGATTGCAAATCCCTTTTAGTGAATCTACGCGGGATATTCAGGTGATTACACAAAAGCAAATTCAGGCACTTCCTGCAAAATCAATTAATGAGGTGTTGTCCTATATCAGCGGTGTGGACATCAGACAGCGCGGGCCGTTTGGAACGCAGACCGATATTTCGATTGATGGTGGCACGTCCGAGCAAACTTTAGTGTTGATTAACGGTGTAAAGATGATTGACGCGCAAACGGCACATAATATGATGAATATTCCTGTGCCTTTGGATGCCATTGATCATATTGAAGTGCTACGCGGTGCCGCCGCCAGAATTTATGGCATCAATGCTTTGACTGGCGCGATTAATATTGTTACCAAAAAAGCGAAAAGCGCTTCAGTGATTGCAGATGTTCAGACTGGAAGTTCTTTTAAAAACAAGGACGAAGGTGATGGCTCAGGAATTTATGGCGGCGTCGCGGCTGAGGTTACCGGCATCTACGGATCTGAAAACCAAAGTCAACTTTTTTCAGTGGCCCAAAGCGATTACAACGGACAACGGTACAATTCAGCCTCTAAAAACACCCGCCTTTTTTATAGTGGTCATTATGAAATTAATGACCATAATAGCGTTCAGGCGATGGCGGGTTACGCCCGAAACCACTTTGGTGCCAACGGTTATTACGCAGCTCCAGGTGATGTGAATTCAGAAGAACTTGTGAAATCATCTGTCTTTAGTCTGTCTTCAACACATACCTTCGGTAATTTTACGATTTCGCCACGAATCAGCGATCGCTATGGCGAAGATGACTACCGCTATTTTAAACATGATTTGAGTAAAGGGCGCTCGATACATTATACCAACGCGCTGATGCTGGAATGGAACAGCAGTCTTAAAACAGCAATCGGAACTTTTGGTTTCGGCTGGGAATCGCGCATGGAAAAAATCAACAGTTCCAATATTGGCCAACATGAACGTGATAATCACGGCGCTTATGTGGAATTAAAGAGTCGTTTGGGCGAAAAACTAAGAGGAACGGCTGGGCTTTATGCCAACTACAATACCGATTTTGGCTGGCAAATGTATCCGGGAATAGATTTAGCCTATCTGGTGAATGCGCATTGGAAAATTTCGACGAGTATCGGTTCAGGACAACGTATCCCTTCTTTTACAGATTTATACCTAAATCAACGTCCGGGAAATGTGGGGAATGTATCACTACAAGCAGAAAACGCCTGGAACTATGAAGGGAATATTCAGTATAAAAAAGGAAATTTACAGTTAAAAACCGGCTATTTCTACCGCAATATTTCTGATTTTATTGATTGGGTGCGTACCGATGCGTCAGAGCCTTATTCTCCAATGAATCTTGGGAAAAACACGATGCACGGTATTTATGCAAGACTGCAACAGGATTTTGATTTAGGCGAAAAACACGCTATCGGTTATGAAGTGAGCTATAATTATATGCATCCATCTTTTGAGGTGTCAACCGAAACTCAATCCAAATACATCTTAGAATCTCTGAAACATCAATTTATTGCAGGCCTTCATTACCGCATCAATGACTTTTCTTTTTCGATAAAAAACAGATGGTTACAACGAGAACTTGCCAATGCTTATGACGTTGCCGATGTTCGCGTCAATTACACCTATGAAAATTTCCTTTTATACTCAGAGGTTACCAACTTATTCAATGCCACCTATAGCGAAGCTGGAGCTGTTCCAATGCCAACGCGTTGGTTTGGAGTGGGTGTAAAATACCACTGGAAGCAGCGTTAGAGATTGTGTTGTGGAAGGGAATTCGATTGAGAGAATAAAAAATCAAGTACAAAGAATTAAGAATATAGAACATAGAGTCTAGAATATAGAATCTAGAAAAAAACAGGATGGACAAAACGTTGGAGAACTATGATCAGTTATAATTCACAGATGGTTTAAAAATTTAAATCGGACAACACTAATTAATTATTAAAATAGAAAAATGAATAACCCAAAAAAATGGACACGCGATGAAGTCGTCGCTTTATATAACAAACCGATGATGGAGTTGCTTTATGAAGCGGCCACCGTTCATCGACAATATCACGACCCCAATAAAGTACAAGTATCGACTTTGGTCTCCATAAAAACAGGAGGTTGTCCTGAGGATTGCGCGTATTGTCCGCAGGCGGCACGTTATCATACGAACGTCAAAGAAGAGGGTTTAATGGGCGTAGAGCAAGTCATCGCGCAAGCACAACAAGCAAAGGCCACCGGGAGTTCAAGGATTTGTATGGGCGCAGCGTGGCGCAACGTTAAGGACGGACCGGAATTTGATCAGGTTTTGACCATGGTGCGTTCGCTCAATAAGATGGATATTGAAGTGTGTTGTACTTTGGGAATGATTACCGAAAATCAGGCACAGCGTCTTTCAGAGGCTGGACTATATGCCTACAATCATAATATCGATTCTTCAGAAGATTATTACGAGGAAATCATATCGACCAGAGCCTATAAAGACCGTCTCGAAACCATCGAAAATGTGCGAAAAACAAATATTACGGTCTGCAGTGGCGGGATTATTGGTATGGGCGAGAGCGTCGAAAACCGTGCAGATATGTTGATTACCTTGACTAATATGATCCCGCAACCCGAGTCTGTGCCTATAAATTCCCTCGTTCCGGTGGAAGGAACACCAATAGGGGAAATGGAACCAATATCTATTTGGGAAATGGTACGGATGATAGCCACTGCCAGGATTATGTTGCCAGAGACTCAGGTGCGCTTATCGGCAGGACGCAATAATATGAGTCGGGAAGGGCAGGCCTTATGCTTTTTTGCCGGTGCGAATTCTATTTTTGCCGGTGATAAATTGCTCACGACGCCCAATCCAGATGTCAATGAAGACCTGAAGCTATTTGAAGATTTGGGATTGGTGCCACAGCAGCCTTTTGAAAAGCATGCACAACCTAAAACCATAGAAGCCGAAGATGCAAACTATCAAGCCTTAGGAGAAAAACCTAAATGGACGCGACCAAAGCATAAAATTCAGCGTAATTTGGATACGCAGTATAAAAATAAGAAGTGATTGAAACACTTTTTGAAAAGATGTCCTATTGAAATAATAGGGTCGAATTTCTGTTGAAGTTCGACCTTTTTGATTTATATAGTTTTACATTTGGTTTATAAGGATACATACTGAACCTGGCCGGTCAGGCGGTTATGACAAAATATAAGATATTAAAAATATTTAGCTATGATACAAACAGAAAAAGAATATGACGTTATTGTAGAGCGTATTGCAGTGCTTTTGCAGGATAGCAACAACATTGAAAATACGGATGCTAAAGGGTATATTGAGTTAAATATATTGTCTGATCTTGTTGCGGACTATGAGGAAAGTAGCTATCCAGTTGAAAAATCAGCCCTCGTTGAGGTTATAAAAATCCGTATGGCTGAAATGGGACTGAATCAAAAGCGATTGTCTGAACTTTTAGGTGTGAGTCCGTCCAGAGTAAGTGAATATTTAAACGGAAAAAGCGAGCCTACTTTAAAAGTAGCAAAAGAAATAAGCGTTAAACTGGGTATAGATGCTTCTATTGTTTTGGGAGTTTAAATCAATAGCCATCAAGTTATTAAGGTGTGCAGCAATGTAAACGATTTTTATTGGTCTTAAATTAAGTTATAACCCGCCGAACAGACGGGCAGATTAGGGCTCTATCCTGGAATGGAACGCGGATAACGCTGATCTCTTATGATTTAAAAGGATAAACTATTAAGAGCGGAGTTTCTATTTATGAGGCCATATTAGAAATCGCTATTATACGATAAAAGATTTAAGACCACTGCGTTGATAGAACATAGAATATAGACTTGTGCCCTAAAGTATTGAAGGCATTGGGCTTAAAATCCAAGACCCGTCCAAATTCGCATTTTTTATAAGCGTTTGTAATAAAGAATTAAAAAAGTGTATAGTTGAAAAAAAACTATAAAATCCCATATTTATAGAAGGTTACGCGAAGGACAGCAAGTTTTAATCGGACAACAATAAATAGAAACATTTTTGTCCGATTAAAGTTGCGATAATCTAATAAAAATAGTGATAAAAAAAGGTCTTTCAATGTTTTTGATCCTCAATCTCCTTCATTTCGAGGTTTTTTGAAAACTATTGCTAAAACATCATCATCCATTCTAATTGTGAATTTTAAAGCTCTCATTTTCAATTAATTACGTCTTTACTCTTTGTTCTTGGTTCTATTAGCGAAGCGGTCTTAATTCTATTCCGGATAACAATAATTAGAAACATACATTTACTAAAAAGACACAACCTTATATCTTTAACTGTAAATTTCTCAAAATAAATTATTCAAAAGTATCCAAAGTTCTAATCAATACTTTTATATTTTTGCCCAGTAATTAAGGATTCCGACTTTTTTTTTAGAGGAAGTGATTCAAGATTTGATAAAAAAAGAAGCAGTGAAAGGCAGTGAAAATGAATCGATATGTTGGACTATTTGTCCGGAATGTCAAGGACGCGGCAAAAAAAACAAGAGGCTCCCTAAGAAAGCACGTCTTCTTTATCAAAAAACATTGGAGGAGTTTGAAAAATCAAATTCCGAAGGAATTCCTCCAGTGCGTCCTAAAGGACATCTTTATTCCTGCTTGAACTGTGATGGATCTGGCTTGATTCCTTCGGTAAGTTTTCCTTTGGCAGATCATGAAAATTACCCACATGTGGCCATTATTGGTGCTGGAATTGGAGGCGTGGCTTTGGCAGTGGCTTGTTTGCACCGTGGTATTCCTTTTACCATTTATGAGCGCGATGGCAGCTTTGATGAACGCTCTCAAGGTTATGGACTCACTTTGCAACAAGCGAGTAAAGCCATCGAAGGATTAGGGATTTTATCCTTAGAAAAAGGCGTGGTTTCGCAAAGACATGTGGTTCATACGACCGAAGGAAAAGTGGTGGGTGAATGGGGCGTGAAAAAGTGGTTGCCATCCGAAGAAAAAACTTCTACGAAGCGCACCAATGTACATATTGCACGACAGTCCTTGCGCTTAGCGCTATTGGAGCAGCTTGGCGGCGATAAAGTGGTGCGTTGGGGACATCAGTTGGTAGATTTTAAGGAAGACGCTGGCGGTGTTGTTAACTTGAGTTTTCAAGTGAATGGGGAAATAAAGCACACCAAGGCAGATCTTGTGGTGGGTGCTGATGGTATTCGTAGTGCGATTCGGAAGAGGCTGATTGGTGAGGGAATTACCCCTTTAAATTACCTAGGTTGTATCGTGATATTGGGTATTTGTCCCTTGAGTGCTCTCGAAGGTTTAGATAGTGCTTTGTTGGATTCGGCCACGGTATTTCAAACTGCCAACGGGAATGAGCGCATCTATATCATGCCTTATGCGGAAGACTCCGTGATGTGGCAACTTAGTTTCCCGATGTCAGAAAAAGAAGCATCGGCTTTGAGTAGTCAAGGTCCGCAAGCACTCAAGGACGAAGCATGTCGACGGACGCAATGGCACGATCCCATTCCTCAGATTTTGGCAGGGACCATGGCGGCTCAGGTTTCTGGATATCCTGTTTATGACCGCGAATTACCCACTTCAGATATGTTAGAAAAGACAGGTCCAGTGACGCTGATTGGAGATGCCGCCCATCCGATGAGTCCATTCAAAGGGCAAGGGGCAAATCAGGCCTTGTTGGATGCCTTGGCATTGGCGCGAGGAATTACAAAAGGCTGTTGGTCTGCAGAAAAATGGAGAGCAGATGGATTGAGAGAAAGTGTTTTAAAGGAGTTTGAATCTGAAATGTTAGCGCGCAGCGCTTCCAAAGTGAAAGATTCAGCGGAGGCGGCAGAATTCCTGCATTCTGAAGTTGTATTATATGAAGGCGATGAACCGAGAGGACGTTGCTTAAAGAGAAAGGGTAATGAATAATAGCCGCGTTTCCAGTTAGTTTTTCAAAAACTTCAATACAGGTTTAAGACTTTCTGAAGGACTTTCCTCCATCGGTGTATGCCCTGAATTCTCCAAAATCACTAATTTGCTATTTGGTATCGATTCTTGAAATTTATAAGCATTCTCGACTGGAATCAACAAATCTTCTGAACCCCAAATGATGAGCGTGGGTTGTTGGATCTTTTTTAAATTTTCATAAGTGTTTTTGTCTTCTGATATTTTAAACCGATCTACGAAAGCTTGACGATTGCCCGCTCTCAACGTAAGATCAAAATACCGATCGACCAAGACATGGGTTACTTTTGACTTATCGAAAAACACATTTTCAACACTCGATTTCACTAAAAAACGAGGGGTTATATACGTGAATAGATTCTTAAGAACAGGAATTTTAGCAACTTTGAACGCAATGGGTACACTTTTCGAATTTAAAGGAAATCCTGCGGCATCAATTAAAATCAATTTCTCAACCATTTCGGGTTGCTCCAGGGCAAAATTCCATGCGATTTCTCCTCCTAAGGAATTGCCTGCCAATACACATTGTTTAATCTTTAAAGCCGATAAAAAGTCTTTTAAAAACTCTGAATAATGCGCTATCGAATATTGACCATCGGGAAACGGACCTGTCAAACCATAGGCAGGAAGATCCATTCGAACTACGCGATTCGTCTTTTTTAATTCATTGGTCCACGCGTCAAACGTATGTAAACTAGAGGCGGTGCCATGAAGGAGGACTATGGGGATGGAATCGTTTGAATTTCCTTCATCGCGAAAATGGACATTCATGCCATCTAAGGCGATAAAGGAGGATTCTGAATTCGCATACTTGGATTTCAATTCCTCTACGGGAATATCACGATGCCCAAAGAAGATCAGGGTAACAATTATTAGTAAGAGAACGACGATTGAAATCAGCTTTAATCCTTTAATTAAGTTTTTCATTTTTTTGATATTATTTAAAATATTTAGTACATCTCACTATTGCTCGTAAAAAATTTTGACACGAATTTCACGGATTTTCACGAAGTCACTCATTTGTTGAAAATTCGGATGAAAATTATTTACTATAAATTTCACGAATTTAACAGACTTTCAGTCTGTTTTAAAAACCCTTGCCTGAATGTATTTCGGGCAGGCACGCCAGAATGTTAGTTGGGCAAGTATGACTCTTAACTCATAGTTGTTTCTTTGGAATTTGAGCCATGGCATGCTCTGCTATAGCGGTTATTGTCAACGACGGATTCACACCAGGATTGGCCGAAATCATTGCGCCATCAATAACGAACATATTCTGGTATCCAAAAACCTTATTGTCCTTATCGATGACCCCTGTGGTAGGGTTTTCTCCCATCACGGCACCGCCTAAAATATGCGCTGTTGATGGTATTCCCGCTAAGGTTTCTAAAGCAAAGGAGGTGCTGACGCCGTTTATGGCTTTCTGATAAGCTTCTACGAGTTTTATAGATTCTGGGATAAATGGCGTAGGTGCCTTGCCCGAACTAATTGTGGAAGTCATCTGTCCGAAAGCATTGCGTTTGAATTTTAAGGTACTGTCCAAAGTCTGCATAAAAAGCAAAACGACCGTACTTTTCGCCCACCCGTTGACAAAATATATTTTAAAATAATCCACTGGATTTTTCAGGAGTTTTCCCACGGTTTTGAAAAGACGGGAAACAACATTTGATCCCGTGATATAAGGTAAGTGTACCAGTTTCCAAGCATTCGAACCTTCGCCATATCTGCAAATTTCGAGATGGCTGTTTTCATCAGTATCGAGAATGCTGCCAATAGCAATGCCTTCGGAATAGTTCTTGTCTGTGTCGAGCCCGCTTACGCTAATCAAGGTTTCGTTATTACTGCGGATATCTTCGCCCAATTTATCGGATAGATTTGGTAGCGATTTCTCTTTGAGTTTCAGCAGTAATTTGACCGTACCCAAAACGCCACCCGAGAAAATGACCCCTTGCGTTTTGATTTTGTGGTGTTGTTTGAGAAATTTTGTACTGTTTTTTAAGGAGACTTCATAGCCTTGTGACCCATCTGGGTTCGCAATGGGCTGCACATCATAAACTTCATGTTCGGCCAGTATTTCCGCGCCCTGTTTTTGAGCGAGGTAGAGGTAGTTTTTATCTAAGGTGTTTTTTGCATTATGTCGACAACCGGTCATGCAGGCACCACAAAAAATACAGCCAGACCGTTCTGGACCTTCGCCATTAAAATAAGGATCTTTTACCGTTTGATTGGGTTTTCCGAAGAAAACGGCGACACGCGTCGCATTAAATTTTTCGGGGATATTTAGATCTTCCGCTACTTTTTTGAGTCCCAAATCTGCAGCACATAATTTTGGGTTTTTAGTGGCACCCAACATGCTTAAGGCTTCTTCATAATAAGGTTTGAGGTCGTTTTCCCAGTCCTTTAAATCCTTCCAGCTTCCCGACTTGAAAAAAGCACTTTTAGGAGTTGGCAAAGTATTGGCATAAACCAATGAACCACCTCCAACGCCAGTGCCGGAAAGGATGGCGATGTGCCTGAAAATAGAAAGTTTCATAATACCAAAAAACCGCAAGTTGGGCATCCATAGCCATTTCCGGAAGTTCCAATTGGTTTTGGGGAAATCTTCGGCTGCATACCATTTTCCTTTTTCAATCACTAAAACCTTATATCCTTTTTCGGATAATCGTAAAGCGCTTACCGAACCTCCAAAACCACTTCCAACTATAATATAATCGTACGCCATTTTAATTTTTGATAAGGTTTTTGTGAAAGAGGCACTGTGCGTCTTGACAACTAATTTAGTAAAAATAAATTGACCAAAACGCTAAAGTGATTACTGTAGTTAAAGTGTGAAATGGATGCTGTTGAGTCGTATTTTATAGGTCTCAAATTAAGTTTAAACTATGTGCTTTAGGGCATCTCGCTTTAGTTTCTAAAAATTTTTGACACGAATTTCACGGATTTTCACGAACTCATTCGTACACTGAGAACGCTGGCTTAAAATTTTCACTATAAACTTCACGAATACAACAGACTTTTAGTCTGTTTTAAAATCCCAGCCATATTGTTTGTCGGACAGGTATGGCACTTTGGTCCATAGTGATTTAGCTGATGATTAAGCGTGTCATAAGCATTTTGATGGCAGGGAGTTTCTCTCAAAGTTGTCTCATTTCATAAGTTTGAAAAAATAATTCCAATGTAACAATTTTCATGAAGTAACTACCTATATTGTTCAACCAGTAAACTTCTAAACTAAACACCTATGCTTTCCATCCAAAATTTGAATAAAACCTATCCTAACGGAACCAAGGCCCTAAATAATGTCAATCTCGAAATTCATAAAGGCATGTTTGGTCTTTTGGGGCCGAATGGCGCCGGTAAATCGACCTTGATGCGTACCATTGCCACTTTGCAAATTGCCGATAGTGGCTCGATTATATTCGATGGAATTGACGTGTTTGCCCAACCTGAAGAATTGCGAAAAGTATTGGGTTATTTACCTCAGGATTTTGGTGTGTATCCAAAAGTATCTGCAGAAATGATGCTCAATCATATCGCAAAAATCAAAGGGATTCATAGCGCTGTGGATCGTAAAGCATATGTGGCCGATCTTTTAAATCAAGTGAATCTCTACCAATTCAGAAAACGGAATTTAGGCGATTATTCTGGCGGAATGCGTCAGCGTTTTGGGATTGCTCAAGCCCTGATCGGGAATCCAAAATTAATTATTGTGGATGAACCTACGGCAGGTTTAGATCCGCTAGAGCGTAATCGTTTTCATAATTTGTTGAGTGAATTGGGCGAAGATGCGGTGGTTATTTTATCCACGCATATTGTGGATGATGTCGTGAATTTATGTACCAATATGGCGGTATTCAATGATGGTGGCGTTGTGGTGCAAGGAAATCCGCAAGATTTATCAAATTCGCTCAATGGAAAAGTCTTTCGTAAACGTATCGAAAAGATCGAAATTGAACATTGTCAAGCGGAATATATCGTGCTTTCGACCTATTTGCGAAGTGGTCATATGAACGTCAATGTATTTAGTGAGGTGCATCCTGGGGAGGGATTTGAAATCGTGAATAATAATCTGGAGGATTTTTACTTCTACAGTATTAACCAACCTCAAACTGTATAATCATGATCGAAATTTTCTTATTTGAACTTCAATACCGTTTAAGGCGACCAGCGACCTATATCTACATTTTTTTGATGTTCATTATTCCGCTGTTATTGAGTGTTTTTGAAGATTCAGTGACTGCTCAATATACCAACAGTCCCAACGCCATTGCCGGTGTTTTGGGTGGGATGAGTGTTTTAGGTTTGTTTTTTTATGCGGCTATTATGGGCGTTGCCGTGTATCGGGATGACGAACATAAAACGGCCCAAACCTATTTTTCCTTTCCTATTTCTGAAAAGAATTACATTTTGGGACGCTTTTTTGGCAGCTTTACGATAGTTACGGTTATGAATATTGCGGCGGTTATCGGTGCAATGATTGGTTTTGGAATGGGCGCTTTTTTGGAGCGACCTGATTACGGAATCTATACGTCTTTCAGTTTTTTATCGTATTTCTTACCGTTTTTATATTTATTGACTTTCAATGCGTTTTTTATTGGCAGCTTGTTCTTTTGCTTGATGACTTTTTTCAAACGCATGTCCATCTTGTATTTAGGCGGGATTGTCATTCTGATTTTGACGACCGCTTCAGGGCAATTGTTATCTAATTTAGATACTCAATGGTTAAGTATTTATGTCGATCCATTTGGAGGGAAAGCCCACGCTTTTATCACCAAGTACTGGACGATTGACGAGTTGAATTATACGCAATTGGCATTGTCTGGAAAGTTTGCACTCAACAGATTAATGTGGTTAGGCATTGGGTTTGTAATTTTCATCTTTACCTTATTTAAATTTTCTTATAAAGGGTTTTTGACGTCATCTGCTAAGAAATCAGCCAAAGAGTCCAAAGACGCGTATGTGCCTTCTAGTTTTGTTCCGAATATTGTTCAGCAGTTTAATGCCAAAGCACAACGAGACAACCTTTGGTCGTTAAGTAAGATTGAATTTTTATCGATCGTCAAAGAAAGTGTTTTCGGCATTTTGATCGTATTAGGAATTTTGGTCGCAGGATTTGCCACTTATCAATCCAATCAAATTTACGGAACGCCATCTCTGCCCATAACTCGCTATATGGTCACCACAATTTCGGGCGGTCTCATGTTATTTTCCATCATCATTTTAGTGATTTATGCAGGGGAGGCGGTACACAGAACACGACAGAATAAAACCTTTGAGTTTTACGACGCCTTGCCGGTCAGCAATAGCACCTTGTACTTGTCAAAAATTATTTCGCTTGTTGGGGTTGCCATTGTATTGACCTTCCTCAATGTGGTTGTTGGGATGTTGTACCAGTCTTTTAATGGTTATTTCAATTATGAATTAGGCGTGTATTTGATCTATAATTTCACGTCGGTTTTCCCTGGGTTCCTAACCACGGTGCTCCTGGCATTTTTTATTCATGTTTTGGTCAACAATAAATTCTTAGGTCATTTTATTGTCATTATCATTTATATCGGGTTGCCGATTCTTTCAGTGCTCGTGTTTAAAACCTCCAATCCGTTAGTGATCTTTGGCGGAACTCCTGGCGGATTTTTAAGTGATTTAAATGGTTTTGGACATTATTTATATGGACAATTTTGGTTGAATCTCTACTGGATTTTACTCACCTGTATTTTGGCCACTATAGGTATCGTTTTTTGGAATCGTGGTTTTGTGGCTTCTGGTAAAGAACGTTTGCATATTGCCAAAAAACGTTTCAGCGGAAAAACGCTTGGTTTAATGCTGTTTTTAATCTTGGCATTTGTTTCGGTAGGTGGCTATAGCTACTACAATTTAAAAGTCCTGAACCAATTGGAAAATGGTACTTATAGCGAGAAACTCAATGCCGAAGCTGAAAAAAAATATGGAAAATATATTGACAAACCCCATGTTCAAATCATCGATTTAAAAGCATTCATCGATATTTTTCCTGAAGATAGAGGTGTCGTGGCGAAAGGCGAATTTAAGGTCATCAATAATTTTGAAGTCCCGATCGATACGCTTTTGCTGAACATCGGATTTCCGATTGCGGACACCAAAATCACTAAAGTGCTCTATAATGGGATGGAAATAAAACCCTTTTTAAGCGATGAAGAGTTTCGTCTGTTTATCTACAAATTCCCAACCCCTTTGCAACCAGAAGAAACGGCATCATTAGTAATTGAAACCGAAGCCAAAACCCATGGATTTTCATCAGATGCTGAAACCGATATCTTGACCAATGGGACGTTTTTTAGAGATGCCATTTTCCCTTCCTTTCATTATAAACGCACCTTGGTGGACAACGGCGTCCGTAAAAAGTACGGTCTGGAAAAACTGGATTATCTTTATCCACCACGGACGGATAGTATTGCTTTAAAGAAAAACTTGTTCAATGAAGATGGCGATTATTTGAATTTTGAAGCAGTTTTAAGTACGTCGAAAGGACAAACAACGATTGCGCCAGGAACACTGATCAAACAATGGGAAGCCAATGACCGCAGTTATTTTCAATATAAACTAGCAGAGAAAACCGATTATTTTTTCAGTTTTGTATCTGCAGCGTATGATGTAGAAAAGGATGTTTGGACAGCGCCAAGTGGGAAAAAAGTAGCCATCGAAATTTACCATTCTCCAAAGCATACCAGGAATTTGGAATATTTTATCAAAGGTGTGAAAATTGCTTTGGACTACAATTCCAAAAACTTTCTGGAATATCCACATTCGGTACTTCGCGTGATTGAATTCCCAGCGTATGCTACGTTTGCACAATCTTTTGCGACGACGATTCCATATTCTGAAGATTTTGGATTTGTGGCCGATTTCTCAAAAGCAGACAATTACAATTATGCGTTTAGAGTAACGTCTCATGAAGTGGCGCACCAATGGTGGGGACATATTGTCACACCGAGTAATACGTCTGGCGCTAATATCATATCAGAAACTTTGGCAGAATATGCGTCGTTAATGACCATGAAGCAGGAATATGGCGAAAACGGCATCAAATCCTTCTTAAAAAACTCCTTGGACAAGTATTTAAGTAGTCGAAAATTCGATTTTAAACCAGAACGCAACTTAATGGATGTGGAGACCGGTCAGCATATTTGGTACGAAAAGGGCTCGATGATTATGTATGATTTGCAAGATGTGATGGGCGAGGAAGTGGTTAATAAAGGCTTGAAAAACTTTTTGGAAGCCTTTAAATATAATCACCAAGGTTTTTATCCAACCTCCGAAGATTTGTATGAAGCCATTTATGCCGTAACGCCCGATTCCTTAAAATATAAGGTGGACGACGGTTTTAAAGAGATTGTATTGTATGAAAATAGAGTGATGAATGCCAAAACAAAAGCCTTGGCTAATGGCAAATGGGAAACCACGTTTACCGTGAATAGCAAGAAAATCTACTATGATAATAAAGGAAGAGAGGAGAAGGTGGATGATAAGGACAACTTAGTTGATGTTGGTTTGTTTGGCGAAGATGTTGTAAAAGACGTCGTCGCCATTAAAAACCCGTTGTATTTTAAACTGAAATGGTTAAAACCTGGCGACAATACCTTTACCATCATAACGGATAAAAAACCTTTAAAAGCTGGGATTGATCCTTATAATAAATTGATAGACCGTAACTCTGATGATAATTTAAAAACGGTTGAAGAGTAAGGGAAAATAAAATTTCAAAAATAAAATTCCAAATTCCATCTTGATAGGTTTTGTGATTAAACATAGAAAGTTGTTAAAGCGAGGTTTCACCTCGCTTTTCTGTTTTTGTGTATCAAACTACCTTAATCAAGAGTATAATGCGCATGGTTTTTATGGCTTTTAATAATTAAGACCCTAGTGGATAAAAATTGATTTTAACTTCATTAATTTTACAACATGATCATAATAATAGGAGCAGGCCTATCAGGGCTTTTAACGGCGTACCGTTTGAAAAACGAAGGTATTCCCTTTAAGATTTTAGAGGCGAGATCTCGTATTGGTGGAAGAATACATACCGTGTTTGGTGAAGAAAATACACCTGTTGAAATGGGCGCGACCTGGTTTCAAAATCAGCATACACAGCTTATCGCTTTGTTGGAGGAATTAGGGATAAATTACTTCGAACAATTTATGGAAGGCTCCGTATTCTATCAACCTTCTGCGAACGCGCCCGCACAATCCATACAAATCCCAAAGCAAGATCCTAGCTACAGAATTTCTGGGGGCTCATCCCATCTTATTAATGCCTTGTATGAGAAATTAGATCCTGATGATGTCTTGTTTGACCAGGCGGTAACGGAAATTAAATTCTGCGAAAATTCTGTTCAAGTCGTTGCGAAAGATGTTTTTGCGGGCGACCAAATTATTTTGGCAATACCTCCAAAGCTATGGTCCAAAAGAATCCTTTTTGAGCCTCACTTGCCAAACGATTTGATGCAGATGGCGACACAAACGCACACGTGGATGGAGGATTCCATTAAAATAGCAGTAACCTATGCACAACCGTTTTGGTTACCAAAGCATCAGTCTGGAGCATTATTCAGCAATGCAGGACCGATCACTGAACTTTACGATCATTGTAATCAGGAAAGATCTAAATACGCACTCTGTGGCTTTATAAATGCTTCCTTTCAAAATCTTAATGATGAAAAAAGACGCACAAGTGTGCTTCGTCAATTAACATCTGTTTTTGGAGAACAAGCCGGTGATTTTATAGACTATAAAGAATGTGTCTGGAGCAGAGAAATAAACACTTTTGAATACTCGCATAACGAGCTTTATCCACATCAAAATAATGGCAATCCAATTTTTAGGCACTCCTTTTTTGAGGGGAAATTATTGATTTCAAGTTCTGAATCTGCTTCAGAATATCCAGGATATATGGAAGGTGCCGTTTACGCCGGGAATATAACGGCTGAAAAAATAATTGCCGGTAAAAAGGTGCAATAATACCAGAGATTCCGTTTCAAACAAAAGTTCTTAAAGGTTTGGGCGCATGGCTGAAAAAAAATAGCGCCTATATTTATGGCACAAAAGCGATGGCTATCCAGGCCCAAGAATGGGGGCGTGATGACCACGAAACCTGAGAAAATATAATTTCACTTCATCGATTATCCAAAAAACGGCAAGCTAATTATTCGGGGCTTAAATACGGCTATTAAGAGTGTGTCTCTATTTTTTTGATAGCTCGATATCGTTAGAGTGCAAATCGTCTAACACAGGCTATGAAATTGATTTCGCCAATAAAATCATCAAAAATAAATACGCAACGGACCTTGTTCTGGTATATGAAGGAGAATTATCTAGCACACCCTTGCATGTGATCGGACCAAATGAAAATATAGGATTTGTATTATACACAGACAATGCTGAAAAAATACCATAAGGAATGGGTTTCATGATTTATGAAATTAATCTTGGATAAAATATGCAAGTGCATCAGGTTTAATTTATTAAAAATTAGATAAAAAGGAACTGAAGTTCAGTTATTTCGAGCTCAAATTGTTATTTTTGAGTATAAACAAAATGTTATGAATATTCAAGATGAAAAAATAAAATTGGTTAAAATGCTTTTGGATACAGAAAATCCAAAAATAATCGAATCCATTAGAAATATTTTCAAAAAAGAAAAAGTTTCTGACTTTTGGGAGGACTTATCTCCGCAACAACGCAAAGAAATTGAAAAAGCTTCTGCAGAAATAGAAAACGGAGAAATAATAGATTATGAATCTTTTATGCGAAAACACAGATAATTGAGCAGAAAAGTTGTTATTTCAAAAACTGCCGAAAAGAAATTAGAAAAACTTTTTGATTATCTCATACGGAACTGGTCTGTTACAGTTAAAAAAGAATTTGTTGAAAAATTAGATTCATCAATAGACTTAATTAAAAACCAGCCTGAAATATTCCCTGAATCTAAAAAGACAAAGGGATTAAGGAAATGTGTAATTACGAAACAAACGACCTTATATTATCGCTATAATTCCGAAAGAATTAACGTGATTACGATTTTTGATACCAGACAAAATCCGAATAAATTAGATAAAGAATTGTAAAAAAAGAAAGCCCTACAAATATATAAACGAAATAAGGGCTTGAAAGTTTATCCCACAGTCCCTATCTTTTCAGCAGTGTTTCAATAATTCCGAAAAGTAAATCCATACTTTTTATTTTTACTGTGTTTATACAAGTGGTAACTCATAATTTATTGTTAGCTCTGGGGCATTAGGATATTATCGTGGATTTAATAACGGCGTTGGAGAGCTATTGAACAGATATGTTTTATTAAAACATCAGAGCTTCTGGAAGAGGAAATCGAATATCAATTTGTAAATGATTTTCGACAATCTTGACTTTTATGAACGGGACAAACAAAATGTTTTCGAGACGGCAATTTCAATAAAATTTGTAAATCAGTTGAAAAATTGGTGTTGTCAAAAAAGACAAGCGTCATAGTAATAAAAGGTTTTGCGTCTGGCTCGCTGAATTGCAAAATGGAACTTTATTCGGGGCCAAACCGATTATCCGACATTTTGTCAACAAGCTGCAGATGCTAGCGTTGAAAAATGGATCAGTGATTTGATGGCCATGACCGTCAGTTATCTTGATAAAAAAGGAAATATATTACTGGTTGAACCCATTCCACATCCTTGAATTAGGACTTGAGTTTTTTCAGTTAAATGGTTAGGGTCGAGATTTCTTTTTTCTAAAAGATCGCTAGGCGAACATCATTCTTTTAGAATATATCAAGATTAAACTACTAATTAATAAAAATTCCGTTTTTTTAAATCAGACTAAAAGTCTTTTACATTCGTAAATCCTTAGTAAATACTTTAGACCCTGTTTTTTAGCAAATGAATGATTTGTGAAAATTAGTGAAATTCGTGTCCAAACTTTTTGGAGCTAAAGCGCGCAGTTTTCATTAAATTTGAGATTCATAAAAAAGAACATTTTCAAAAAATACCACATCAGTAATGAGTAACAATCAACAATCCATCAAGAATTACGAGGCCAAGCCCAATCGCTATAACGATATGTTATACCGTCGTTGTGGAAAAAGTGGCATCTTATTACCTGCCATTTCGCTTGGCTTATGGCATAATTTCGGACACGCCGATGATTTTACCAACGCACGGCAAATCATACGAACTTCTTTTGATTGTGGCATCACACATTTTGATTTGGCGAATAATTACGGACCTCCTTACGGCGCTGCCGAGGAAACTTTTGGGCGAATTTTAAAAAAGGATTTTCAATCGTATCGCGATGAACTCCTGATTTCGAGTAAAGCAGGTTGGGATATGTGGGATGGTCCTTACGGGAATTTCGGCTCCAAAAAGTATTTGATTTCAAGTCTTGATCAAAGTTTAAAAAGAATGGGACTGGAGTATGTGGATATCTTTTACCACCATCGCCCAGATCCGGATACGCCGTTGGAAGAAACCATGGGCGCCTTGCATCAAATGGTGCAACAAGGCAAAGCACTTTATGTTGGTGTTTCTAGATATTCGCCAGAAATGACGCGTCAGGCTAGCGAGATTTTGGCGAAAATGGGCACCAAATTATTAATTCATCAACCGCGTTATAATATGATGGATCGCAATCCGGAAGATGGCTTATTAAATGAACTTGAAACACAAGGTTTAGGCGCCATAGCCTTTTCGCCTTTGGAGCAAGGGATATTATCGGATAAATACCTTAAGGGAATTCCAGAAGATTCACGCGCCTTAAAAGATAAACGCTATCTCAAAGTAGAACATCTTACGAAAGAAAAACTGGAGACCGTTAAGCAATTGAACGTTATGGCGACTAACAGAGGACAAAGTTTGGCGCAAATGGCTATCGCGTGGCTTTTAAAAGACGATCGCATCACTTCGGTATTAGTGGGTGTGAGTAGACCAGAACAAATCCTGGATAACGTCAAGTCGATTGAGAATTTAAGTTTTTCAAAAGCAGAATTGACTGCGATTGATGAGATCTTAAATGCGTCATATTAAAACGATTGCCGTATGCAATTCCCATCCGAATAGTTTGTAGTAAATTTGCAGTCTATATAAATCTTAAGCAAGCCCCTTATAAATACCATTCAAAAAAATGAGTAAAAACGAAGAAATTTCAAATCTCGAGAAAAAACTTAAAGCTGATCTTGATAAGTTTGAAACGGCAAAAATAAAATGTGGTATTATTGGTAGAAGTGGCGTAGGAAAATCCTCGCTCATCAATGCCATTGTGGGAGAGCATATTGCTGAAGTTGGCGAAGTGGAAACCACGATGGAAGTCGGCAAACCCATCGCCCATAGAGGTTTGAACTTTTATGATTTGCCAGGATGTTCGACCATCAATTTTCCGAAGGAACGGTATTTGGAGGAATTTCAGATCAGTAATTTTGATTGTGTCATTTTAGTAACCTCCGATCGGTTTTACGAGGATGACTTGTATTTAATTGATGAACTTCTGAAAATCAAAATGCCCGTTTTTGCGGTTCGAACTAAAATCGATTTTTCAATTGATAGAGCATTAAGAAGGAATATATCCGAAGAAGAAACTTATACGACCATTCTGAATAATCTAAAAGACAATCTTAAAGGCTATCGCCTGAACGGTATTTATTTAACCTCGGCCGATTATCCGCAAGAATACGATTTAAGCCAGCTTTTGGACGATATCTATTCGAGCTTAGGAAAGATAAAACAACAGCGCTTCGTCGCAGATATCAATATTACCAGCCAAAAAATCTTAGCAAAAAAAAAAGAACTCGCAAATAAGATAGTAGGGATTCATGCGGGCTTATCGGCAGTTAATGGTATCAATCCTATTCCAGGATTGGATATTGGCGTCGATATTTCGCTTTTAACGCGAATGGGATTTCATGTCCGTGATATTTACTGTTTGGGTGAGGCACAGCAGGATTTTATTTCTGCACTCATCGATAAAAAGAATGCCAAAGTATTGGCCGCCAAAGCCGTTCAGTTTGGCACAAAATATTTGGGAAAAGAAGCCGTTATTCTACTTCTGAAAAAAGCAGGAGCAGGGATTGCGGTAAAATCGGCTTCAAAATATTTCCCCTTTGTGGGCATGGCGATTTCATCGACCGTTGGGTTTTTCCTGACCTCCTCCATAGGTAAGGATATGATAAAGGATGCCGAAGCAATTGCCACCGAGAATTACAATGCTCTGAAATCAATTAAAATCAATCGACAATAACAAACCAAACAAATTAAAAGATCAGGCGTTTTACCTGACTGAAATAGGTTTATCTTGCGCGATATTAAAATCACAAAAAATTATGAGTAATAGATTATATACCACCAATGAGATTCAAGAGAAAATCTCGACTGTGGCCAAAGGATTATCCGATTCTGATTTAGATAAATTATGTAAAAAGGATCATTCAAAATCAACGTTTGATATCAGTTATCCTCTTTTTTTAAGAGTGCCAGCACATTTTACACCAGCTGAAAAAGCAGAGGTCTTGAAAGACGCAAAAGGAGTTGTTCGATATACTTGGGAATATGAATTTGAACGCAACGGATTTATCTATGCCATGAGTACGCAGTGGTATGCAAGAAATGATGAGTATGTACAGCGTTGGCTGAGCAAATTTGAATAATTTATAAGAGCGTTTGCAATCCTATAAAATTTAAATCTAAAAATGGTGTACAGAAAAGGTACACCATTTTTTTTTGACTGTTATACAACGATATTTTAATCTTGGAAGGTTATTTGGAGTAAACGCCATCGTTCAATACGTGGGATGACCACAAAGGGAACTTGGGAATGAAATCCCATTTTATTTATAACAGGCTCTTTGGTTACTAACAGGTCTATTTTTGATTCATTTGCTATTTTGAATGGCATGGACAGATTTTACAGAATAAAAGCAACTAAACAAACTAAGAGATTGATCTTAAATATACTTTGAAATTCTCAACAGAACAGAATGATGCAAGTTCATAAGCTTCAGCAGACTTTAAAATTTAATTCTTAAACTGAGATTGGGGGTTAATCCCAGTGATTTATGATCGGTTTTAAGAGTCGTGTTTGAATTTTCAGGATTTACTTTGAAATATCTGTTAATCGTATTTTCTTGGTTTGTTACGTTTAAAACGCCAGCCCTGACCATGCCTTGTATGCCTTTTGAAAATTTAAAATCATAATTTAAAGAAACATCCAACCTCATAAAATCATCAAGATTCTCCTTGTTGGGCGAATCATAGTTTACTCTATAATTATTTCCATCCCTTACGGTTTCCTTTCCTTGAAGGGGCTTTGTGTACGGACTTCCCGTTCGCCAGATGCCGCCAAGTGAGACTTCAAGATTGTCTAAGATATTTAAATTGAATGCCGTCGAGAATGAATGCCGTACGTCTACATTATGTGGAAATTCTGAGGGGGAAAAATTCTCAAAATTATAGGTATTTGTACTGTAAGTATAACTCAACCAAGTGCTATAATTGATGCCAGTTTTATTGATTAAAAACTCTACGCCTTTAGCAGTGTAACCTCCGGTAGCATTGATAAATTGAAAATTATTATAGAAGCCCTGATTGGAAGTGGTAATACCATCAACCTGCTTATAGAAGCCTTCAATATCTACCAACCAATTATTTTTATGATACTCAAAACCAAAGGATCCCTGTTTACTTTCTGAAATAGGAATTGTCGAATTATCCGCTAAAATCCACCTTCTTTTTTCTATACCCAAAAAATTATATTCAAAGTCAATATTCTGATTAACGGATTGGTTTTTAAATTCGCCCTGCAGTTTCAATGCTAATTGATCGATTAATTTCTGTCTAAAATTTAACCGAGGTTCAATAATAAATTTGTTGAATTTTTGAAAGTAATTACCTCTGACCCCCAAACGCAGGTAAGTGGTTTTGTTTTTATATTCCACCTCGCTAAAAAGTGCATGGTTTAATAGAACATCTTTCTGAATGGATACATAGGATGGTGCATTTACCGTGGTTCCATTTAAGACGCCTATTTCGCTAAACTGATAACCATTTAAGAAATTTATGTTTTTAGAAAATTTATACTTGGTCTTAAACTTTAACCCTGTTTCCAATACCTCATTGTCTTGGGTAAGATGTTGATCGGTTTCTATTTTATAATCAATGGCATCTACATTATATTGTGAATAAAATGTCGATACATTTGAGCTGAATTTACGATTCCAAATGGCATCCCAACTGGCTCCAAGCCCAATGTTTTCTTGATTTAAAAAGCTGGTTTTAGAGGTGCTTTGTCCAGAATTAGCTTGGTAGTCTTCTATATATTCCAAATGATTGCTGATACCAATTAGATTGGCTCTGAACTTATGGTTTTCGTTGAGGTCAAAAAGTAGTTTTGCTGTATAATCATAAAAATAGAAATCTGATTTTTGGTTGTTCTCACCAACCTTGCCGCTATTGGCAGAGATTTCACTATCCTGGAAACTACGTTCATAATAATTGTCATAGGTAGGAGAGTTGAAGACATCTGTAAAAGAACGTCGGCCAGAAACATGGAAAGCTAATTTTTTACTTATTGGAACCTCTACAAACGCATCTGCATGAATTGAATTCGCACCAAAACCACCCGAAAATTCAGAATTGATATCGTTTTTGGTAGACATGTTGATGGTGCTGGAAACACCATCACTAAACTCACTTGAGGTACCATTTTTGGTAACCACCACTTTATTGGTCAAATAGGGATTGTAAGCAGAGATGAGTCCGAAAAAATGGCCAGAATGGTACATTTTAATATCGTCCCAAAGAATCAAGTTTTGATCATTGGTACCGCCACGTACATTGATGTTTGCGATGCTCTCATTGATACTTTCCACCCCAGGTAATGCTTGAATGGACTGTAGAATATCTGGCTCAGTAAGTCCTGGAAGAATGCCGAATTTTTCTGCATTTAAAATGGTGCTCCCATCAATTGACTTTTGTAAACCGGTAGTTAAAAATTTAGAAATCAAAATTTGATTAAGCGCTTGATTCTGTTCTTCCATGACTATGGTGATGCAGTCATTTCCAGTCGATCTTAAATCTTTTGCGCTAAAAACTTGAGGCGTAAACCCTAAATAAGAAACGGATAGCATTGCATTAATGGGAAGGTCATCCATTCGAAATTTACCTTGGGCATCTGTAATGGTGCCTTTGGAGGCGTTTAGAAGGGATAAGGTAGCTCCGAACAAGGGTTGATTGTCATTTTCGGCAACTACAAATCCGCAAATGGAGATCGTTTTGTCTAGCGTTGAAACGGTGATATACCGCTCATCTAAAAACTTAAAATTTAATAAGGTTTTTTCGTTTAACTCTTTTATGATTTCAGATAATGGGGCTGAGGGATGTGGTTTGGCGACCCTCACATTTTGAATATCATTTACTGAATATGAGAATTTAACATCAAACTTATTTTCAAGTATTTCTAGTAATTGCACTAACGGTAGTTGTTCCTGTGCTTGCACTCCAAATGACAAAAAGCCACAAAAGAGGAATAAAATAACACGATTTTTAGTTGGACCCATGGTTGTAAAATTCCACTTTTTTGCCATCAATTTTAAAACTTAATTTTAAAGGAATTGTTACAGATTGTAAGGCAATGTTTTTATCTGAATGAGTAAAGGTACCTGAAAATAGTTGTGTGTTATCCACGCTTGATGCGTTGATAGAGATGTCATATTGCACTTCCAGTTCTTTAATAACTTGCCATAAGGGCACTTTGTCAAAACTAGACTCACGGGCCAACCAAGATGGGTTTTTAAGATTGAAATTCTCTATAATCCCAACTTGTCCACGGATCACTCTTATGGATTTTCCTGGAGTCAAAATGACGTCTTTTGATTGTGTACTGACCCTAACTGAGCCTTCGTAACAATGTACTTCAAAATAATCTGGACGTTGTTTGACGTTAAACTGAGTACCTAACACTTCAATAGTACCTTCCTCTGTATTTACGGTAAATTTATTTCCTTTGGTTACCTTAAAAAACGCCTCCCCCTCTAAATTTAAATTACGTGTTTTTTTCCACTCCTTTTTGTTAAAGGTTATTTTAGATTTCGCATTTAAAATAACCTCAGAATTATCGGGTAATGTTAAAGTTTCAGTTTGTGCAATTGCAGTGGAAAAAGAAGAGGTCGTATTGAAAAACAAAAAATAGGAACTTGATAACAGGACCACTAAAACAGCCGCAATTCTTAAGAAATTTTTAAAGTTTAATGGAATTACTTTAGGAGTTTCCTTTTTGAGGTTTCTAGCCTTAAATGTATCTAATGCTTTTTGGGCATCTAATGTAGGCACCTGGATTTGCTTTGAATAAAAGGCCGCTTTTTCTAAAGTTGAAAAATCCTCACCAGGATATTTGTTCTGTAACTCTTGAAAGGATAACTCTCCTTCAAACCATTTTAATATGTCGTTTTCTTTATCCATTTTAAATGCTTTTCACTTATAAGACACTTTAATTTATAATTACCCTATTTAAAAACCTAGAAGTTTACCTGATCTATTTTTTCTCTTATGATTTTTAGGGCAGCAGACATGCGTTTTTCGACAGTTTTTTGTGATATATCGAGTAGTTCAGCTATTTCTCTGTATTTTTTATCTTCTATTCTATTCAACAAAAATACTTCACGTTGCTCAGGACTTAAATCTTCAATGGCTAGGCGTAATTTTTCTTTGAACTCTTCTTCTTCCATTAAATATTCTGGGTTTAAATTTGTTTGATCTCTGTAAGGTGAAGCTTTGGCATAAGCCATCACCACCTTTTGATGTCGCACGAGATTTAAAAAAAGATTATTAATGGTCGTAAATAAATAGGTCTTGGCCTTAGCTGGATCTATTTTAGAGCAATTCTCCCAAATTTTTTGAAAAGCATCTTGTACATAATCTAATGAAGCATCACGATCTCCACCCTTGTAATAGGCAAAATTGCTAGCCGATTGGAGGTGTTCTAAATAAAAAGAATTAAAATGGACTTCTTCACAGAGTTTATGTTTGGGACTACTCATACGACGTTTCGTTTTTAAGATAGGCAAAAATAAGGTAAAAAAACTTATTACTTAAAGTGTTGTTTTACAGTGTTTAAGGTGTGAAGATGAAAATTATTACAAAAATCCGTAGGGTAAATCTACCGTCAAGAGTCTTACTTATAGAAAGGCGTTAAATCGCTTACAAACATTAAATAAAAAAGTGTAACCAAAAAAATGTAAATTATGAAAACCTTCAAATCTTTAATCGCAATCCTAGGACTATCCTTTATAAGTCTAACCTCATGTCAAGATGAAATAGATGTCAATAATAGTGAGAATCCAAATACCAATTCCTCAACTTCTGCTACGGCAAATAAATTAGAGCGTTCAGCAATGTATGATGGTAGTTTTGATGATTTTTTAGACGGGATGTCATGTTCCTCCATCTTATTACCAGTAACTGCAACAATTAATGATACAAAGGTCACCCTTATAAGTCAAGCAGATTATCAACTTGTTTTAAATATTTTAGGACGTTTTACGAATGACGACGATAGGATCCGATTTCAATTCCCATTAAGAGTTAAGATGAGCAATTATAATGAGGTTACGGTGGCGAACCAAATAGAATATGATGCTTTAATGAACGCTTGTAAAAAAGCAGAAGATCAAGCACAAGCTGCCATCAACTGTTTGGAAATTGAAATGCCAATAACTATTTTAACCTATGATTTAAAGGCAGAACAGACAGGTAGTGTAGTTATTGATTCAAAACAACAGCTATATACGTACATGAACAATTTTGATGATAAGTCTCTGTTTGCAATAAAATATCCAATAAAAGCAATAGTTAAAGGAGAAGGCAGTACAAAGGTTGAAATTACTAGTGATTTGGATTTCCAATCTTATATTTCGGAATGTACAGCCACAGAAGTAGAAAAGGATAAAGCTAAGCAGGATGCCAAAAAGCTTGAAACAATTTTAGTCAATGGTAAGTTTAAGGTGAACTCCTTTATAATTGCAGGAGCGAATACGGCAAATAACTATGCAAATTACACCATTGATTTTGCAAATGATTTAACCTTAACCGCTAAGCATACAGTAAACTCAACTGTTCAAGGTACTTACGCAGTAGCATCAGAAGTGGACGTCTTTTTAGACATAAAATTCTCCGGTAATGCAGCCTTTGAACTGCTTAATGAGTCTTGGAAAGTTAAGAGCTATTCGCAATCATCAATTTCATTGCAAAGCAAAACAAATGCCGCAATTACCCTAGTATTATCACAAATCTAATATTAGAACGGTATTTGTAACTAATGTTATGTAAAAAAAACAGCTGTCATTTTAAGGCAGCTGTTTTTAAAATAATTTAAAAAAAACATAAATGAAGTACAAACAATTATTACTTGTGTTAGGAATTATCATCTGCGGCGCTTGCTCAAAAGCCGATGATTTAATCAATGTAGAAAATAGTGTCAATCAGGCGGCAAATAGAAAAGCCACAGGCAGCTCTGCCAATGATCTGCTATCAGATGTTACGTTTACCAATATGATTATTGAAGTGGTTTATGTTGAAGGTTTTGAGCCTTCTCAAACTTCTATAAATAATTTGAAGTCATTTTTAGAACAGCGTGTCTACAAACCTGGCGGCATTATCATTGAAAAACGTGCAATTCCTTCACCAAATAAATCAAAGTATAGTATTCAAGATATTTCTGAAATAGAGAAAAAACATCGCAAACATTATAATACCAAAAATAGAATTGCAGTATGGGCCTACTTTTCTGACGGGAAATCTGACAAAGATTCTGAAGCAGCTGAAACCGTTGTTCTGGGCACAGCATATTGGAATACTTCCTTTGTGATTTTCCAGGAAACCATATCAAACTTCACAAATAGTCCTTTCAAGCCCAGTCGATCTTTGCTTGAAACTACAGTTTTGACCCATGAATTTGGACATATTTTGGGGCTAACCAATTTAGGAAGTCCAATGCAAGTTAATCATGAAGATGACACACATTCAAAACATTGTGAAGAAGAAAATTGTTTGATGTATTGGAAGTCCTCTTCGGGGGCAGGTATTTTCAATATGGTGAACAAGAGTACTGCACCAAAATTTGATGCCAATTGTATAGCTGATTTGAGAACTAATGGCGGCAAATAAAATTTATAAACCAAATAATTTAAATCATTTAAAATGAAAACACTTTATATCACATTAATCCTCGCGCTAAGTCTTGCATTTCAAGGGGGCGCCCAAGAAAATATTTCATTGGATAAATCAAACGCCTCTAACGCCGGGTTGAAATTAGGCTATAATTTGGCCGCTGTAAGTTTTGATGATGTATCAGAAACGGGGCAGCGCCATGGTTTTTTTGTAGGATTTTATGGAGAATCCTTTGTATCTGGTGCTGTTGCCATTCAGATTGAATTGATGTATTCCCAACAAGGGTATGAGCTCAAGGATAATGGCGGCACATTTACCCAAAAATTGGATTATTTGAACCTTCCTTTGATGCTGAA
The DNA here is from genome assembly GCF_053579655.1 of Gelidibacter sp. NCBI lineage: Bacteria > Pseudomonadati > Bacteroidota > Flavobacteriia > Flavobacteriales > Flavobacteriaceae > Gelidibacter > Gelidibacter sp. Next base: position 63,655 of record NZ_JBMDWE010000019.1, read on the forward strand.
AATTTATCCTGTAAGTCATTTCTTTTTAGAGGCAGGCCCTCAAGTAGGTTTGGCGATTTCCCATAAAGAAGAGTTTGATAGCAATTTCGGGCTCTTTGATACCTCACAGGAGTTTGATCCACAAAGGTTTGATTGGGGATTTAATTTTGGAACAGGATTTAAATCTGATTCAGGAATAAGTTTAGGTGTAAGATATCATTTAGGAATGGGGAGTATCTATGATGAAGGAAGCCCTAAAAACCGCGTATGGCAATTTGCATTAGGGATTGATTTTTAGTGATTTAAATAGTGGTTTTCATCATGATCGTTGTTCCGGTGTCATCCAATATTTACGTTAATTTTAATTTTTTATTGAATTGTCGTAGGGTAAAACCTTTTAGTCGTGTCTTATTATTGAAAGCAATTATAAACTATAAATTTTAAAACATCAAAATCATGAAGACCTTAAAAATTTCAGCGCTATTAGTTATTTTCAGTATATCAAATGCCATCACTGCGCAAACTATAGAATCGTCCAATGAAGCCCATATTGATAACCGTTCTTACTATGAAAAAAGAGCCGCAGAAGACGCGAAATTTGAATTAGAATTTAGTGCAAAGACTAAAGCTGAAGAAGAGAAGTTTTGGAAAGAGCAAAATGCTTATGAAAAAGAACTAAAGCGAAAAAACAAAAAGGCCTATAAGGCTTATATTAGAAACAAGAAACAGGCATATGCAGCACATTATGAGCGTTGCAACCAGCACTGTCACCATAGTGATGATTTCTATTACCATGCTTCGTTTTACCACTACCATTACAAAGGCTATTATTACGAAAGACAACCAAGACATACAACAACCTCTACTAGAGTTATTGTAAACACACCAAGTGTACGTTTAGGTATATTTTAAGGTAGATTTGATATCCTGTTACAACGCCTACTAACTCAAGCTTTTTAAGCGCTCCTGAATAAATGATGGTGGTGCTGCACATCTTACGAGATGAGAAAAAGCAAAGTCAGTAGGCGTTTTATATCGTGTGATCAGACATGAACTTATTTTAGAGTAAGTTAGCAATAATCATGAAGAGGCATGAAACCATAACGACCTTTACGCCATAGAGGTACAGTGCGAGGTGGTCACTTCAACACTCGAACAGGCCATTATAACCGTGGAAGGCTTGTTCCTGAACGCAGGTGCTGGGTTTGACTCAAAAGATTTCAGAAACTCTTATGAGAAAAAAGAAATCAAGGCCAATGTGTGTTTCAACAAGCGCAATGGGAATAATGGTAGGGACGAATATTTTGACCAAGAAATATATAAAAAAAGGATATGCAATTGAACGGACAAACGCTTGGATGGACAGCTATCGCTCACTACTAAATAGATTTGATACAACCAATGCAAGTTGGTTTCAACTAAATATCATTTATGGTAATATTCCTAAAGAAAATGATAAACAAAAAGTTTAAATGACCTAAGTTTAAATCTAAAAATGGTGTGCAGAAAAGGTACACCATTTTTTTTTTGACTGTTATAAAACGATATTTTAATCTTGGAAGATTATTTGGAGTAAACGCTATCGTTCAATACGTGGGATGACCACAAATGGAATTTGGGAATGAAATCCCATTTTATTTATAACAGGCTCTTTGGTTAATTTCTCAATAAAACTATGCTCATAATTAATCATGGTTAGAATATTAATCTTGTTTTCCTTGATGAAATCCTTGATGGCTTGCGCTTTTTTGGCATAATCTGATTTCCAATAAAAAGTATGTGGATCATTTTTTAAATACTCTTTTAGGATATCAAAATTATTGCGTTGTGTATCGGTCAGTTTATCCATGCCGTTAATATGAAGGATGTTAATGGCAGAATGATATAAAGCGGCTAATTTTTTTATGGCCAATAATTCTTCGCCATAAAGTCTATTAAAATCCGTTGGAAAGCCCAGTTGATTCGGAGTTTCAAATTCGTAATTATCAGGCACTAACATGACGGGACAAAGTTTAACCTTATTGATCACGGATACAGAATTACTTCCCCAAAGAAATTCTTTAGCACCTGTCGCACCTTTTGTTCCCATCACTAACAGGTCTATCTTTTGTTTTCCGACGGCATATATAATAGAATCTATCAATGAATCGGTAGTGAAAATGGTTTTAAACTCATGCTCACTATTGGTGCTTTCCCTTATAGCGCGCTCTTTCAGGGCAGCTAGCTGCGCTCTGGAAGTGTCCATCAGTTTATCGATATAATCTGGGGTAATATAGGTTCGGGATCCTGTATTTACAAAAGTCCAAGCGTGTAAAAAGTAAAACGTACAAGGCTTATTGTTATATAGTTTTAAGGCATAAAGAACAGCGCTCCATGCGTTTTCTGAAAAATCTGTAGGTAATAAAATATGATGTCTCATGTGGTTTTGATTTGATTGTTTGGAATAAATAATAGGGCTTTCCTTATAAAAGTAAAATTAAGGATTTACGGTTAGGCATAAAATGACTTTTATCAGATTGTGAAGATAGCTTTTAAATATGTCAGTTATTAGTGGTCTATTCAAGGGTTGTTTTCGAAGCTAAAGGTGCAACAATGGACGACGAAGAAATTGCTGTTAAAGATTATTATGCACAATATGAATGAAATACAGAGCGATTGCTTTGATATAAGTTCATTGAAAAAGTGAATAAAGATGATATGTCAACCGTGAATTTCGAGAAAAATTTTGACGGTGGTCCATGGCTTATCCGATGCCGATTTTGATGAATTAAGCCAAAATCTTCAAAAAAACAAGGCTTATAGTAACATAAACCTTTTTATTTAGTATGATAAAATCAAATTTTGGTCCAATGATATCCATTAATTAATTTTGAGTTATACAATACATTAACTCATACATGGAATGACAAGAAATGGAATTTTGGATTGGAAGCCTAACTGATATCAGCTTGAGTTTTTGCTCTTAGAATATAGAATAATAATGGAAAAGTGTAAATAATAGTATCATTTCTTACCAAACCATTCACTTTATAACATCTCGCTGCGCTATGCATAGGATTGGTCCAACCCAAGTTGAAAAGGCCAGCTTCCATTTGGTTTTAGCACTTCCGATTTATAAGAATTGTCAAGCCTTAAATGCCATTTTCCAGATAAATAAGTGCTGTAGTTATTGGCCTTCAATATCTCGGCAATAGGAGGAATATTGGGCGACAGCTGACCATGATAACCTTTTCGGTGTTCATCAACTGCAGTCATCCCGTTGAGCAGGACTAATTCGTTAAGTTCAATATTTAATTTGGCAGGATGTTTTGATTCACACTGAAAAAATTATGAGGATCATAGACTTTTTTTATTTCAGACAAACGTTTATAGTTATGCTTATAGCTTGCTTCGATGCGCGCTTGGCCTTCATCCATCATAAAATTGGAATAGGCACCTCCTGAAGAATATGGATGTAAGGCTTTCCAATAGTCTTTACACCATGTCGTGATTTGAGTTTTATTTGCAGAATCTGGATCAACCCCTACAATTACTCCAGCATAGTTTGCATCTCGATAGGCCCATGCGGTTTCATCTTTTTTAACTCTGGATGCAGCGCCGTTGATGGGATATAGATGCATTTGGGATAGTAACGTTGGTATTTTATAGCCAAACGTTAAATGCTGTTTTCTTAATTCTGCGCCTAATTCATTAAAAAAATCGGCACGCCAATACCATTGCAAACCTGGAGGATAAAGTCCGTCAAACAATGTTTGCATGGCTGGGTAAGGCATTTCTCCCAGATTTTCAAATAAGGGATTCATTGCCAAAATGGGCGCAAACACTTCTTTTACATGGTTTAAATTTCCAGAATAACACCATACGATACCGCAGAATTTTTTGAAATGTAAATGCTCTGGAAATGGAGGGCCAGGGATAATTAAGGTTGCGAAGAATCCATTTAATTCGTCCGGAGCCTTTTGGAGGAAATCATGATACCATGCCATGATTTCTTCGGTTTTTTCAATAGGCCATAACATTGGCCCTCCATACACGCTTGTTAGTGGATGCGCTTGAAATTTAAACGAAGTCACAATTCCAAAATTGCCACCACCACCTCGAATGGCCCAAAACAAATCAGTGTTCTGCTTCGCATTTACAGTGACCATAGAGCCGTCTGCCAAAACCATTTCAGCTTCCAGCAGGTTATCGATCGTGAGTCCATGTTTTCGAGCCAAATAACCTACACCACCGCCAAGTGTAAGACCACCAACGCCGGTTGTGGAAATAATACCAGAAGGAATAGCCAAGCCAAAGCTATGAGTAACCTGATCAACTTCCCTCCAAATATTGCCGCCACCAACTTTCACGGTATTATCAGCGGTATTGACCTTGACAAATTTTATTCCTGAAAGGTCAATGACCAAACCATCGTCGCATAATCCCAAGCCACCTCCGTTATGTCCGCCGCCTCTAATGGCCACTAATAAGTTGTTTTCTCTTGCAAAATTGATGGCTGCCGTAACCTCCGAAGCCTCTTTACATATCGCAAACATTCCTGGATGTTTGTCTATCATTGCGTTGAATACCTTTCGAGTTTCATCAAAAATCACATCGTTCGGCAATACTATTTTTCCTCTAAAGTCTGCAGCGAATTTTTTGATGATGGCAGGATTGAGGTCTTTTACAGAATTTGTTTTTGAAGCCGTCATTTTGATAGGTTTTAAATGGTAACTAAATCAATGTGGACTTTTATCGATTTAATTTTTAGTTTTATCAATCATATGATTGATAACTATGGTATGTTCATGTTCTGGACTGAACATAATGATTTCGGCATCTTCATTTACCTTAACGTTGTGTCCTGGCTGCATGAAAAATAAATCGTTCTTGTTAATTGTTTCCTGAATGTTTTCTGAGCTGGTTGTAGTAATTTGACCACTCAATAAAAATCCCCAGTGTGGACACTGGCACGAGTTGCCTTCAAGACCAATAAAAATAGGTGATGTATCTACTCCTGCAGATAGACTGAAATATTCAGCGCTAATTTTTCCATAACCAGTAGAATCTCCAAATCCATTTTTCTGACGAATAATTGCGCCTGGTATTTCCAGTTTTATTTCGATATTCTCTTTTGCGATTTTCATTTTAAATTGATTTAATGGAAATTAATAATATGCAGTTTTTACTGCCATAACTACATTCATTTAAAATAAGGGGCGGTTAACATGGTGTTAAGTTGATCTGTTTATAATCACAAATCTTTGACTTACCTATTAAAAGTAGAAAAAGTTAGGTAAATTAAAGTCTACATTTAGTTCAATAAATGCGATTTTCAGCTCATTTATAAGACATAAAGCTTATCCAAAATCGTGATTTTACGAATACATATGATTTCGAGTCCTAATCAGATTTGAAAATTAACAGCAATAGGATTTCAAATAATGTGAAGGCAGGATGCCATAGGTTTCCTGAAAACATTTTGAGAAATAGGCAGGCGTATTAAATCCCGTTTCAAAGGCGACTTGAGAAATATTATTATTTTTTTTATGTAATAACTTTAACGCTTGATTTAATCGATATTGCTTTAAAAATTGATTTTGGGGCTGTCCAGTTATTGAAGTTATCTTTCGATAAACTTGCGACTTGCTATATCCTAAGTGTTGACTGAATTTTTCGACATTTAAATTAGGATTAGACCATTCTTTTTCTGTGTAATTCATTAAGGAATTAAGGAATTTTTGGTCGTTTGAATCAAGTACGTTAATATGTTTTTTGTTGATCGAAATATTTAGATTTTCACTTTCATATAAATCTTTAACCTCAGATGATATTACGATTTCGCCTTGAACAACATCACATAAACGTTTAGCCAATTGAATGGTATCTTCAAAAATGCCCTCTTTTTCACTGACAGGACCTCCAGCACTTATACCAATGTGCAATTTTAAATGTGTATGGTGTTTGAGTTTTAGAGCTTGTTTGAATGTTTTTTGAATATCCAAAGCACATATCACTGCATTTGTGACCGAATCAAACGAAACTAAAAGGTGATCCCAACTATTTCTGACGAGTCTTCCATTGTGTTTGCCTGTAGTTTGAATAATGGAAGTGTATTGATTGTTGATGGTTGCCTTTGTTTGTTTTCCTTCAACACCATTTAGTATCGTCTGTTCTATTGTTGCAACCATAATGGTCCTGAAAGCAGGATCGTTAATGATATTTAATACTTTTTTTTTTGTTTTTTTCGGATCTTCTATACGTCCTAAAAAAGATTCTACTACCGAAGTATCTACTTCAATGACCTTATTTGGAACGGCACCATGGGCATGATTATGCATTTCTGAAATCGCAGATTTATCAGGTGCTTCAATTAAGCAAAACGCGATTTTTCGTTTGTCATCAAACCAATACGTTAGTCCTTTACAGTTGAAATTATGCTGTATTTTTAAATCTTGTTGATGTAAGTTTGCCACAATTTCAGCCGTTACTTCATCTGAAACATCATGGCGATCCATGTAAATAGGCATAACAAAGGTTTTAGAAAATGACTTTTTAATTTTTTTTAATCAGGTCCATCTGTTTTGATTTTTGATCAAATTTTGGATCATAAATTAAAAAGTAAAGCAGTATTTTTAAAGATACGATAATCCGGTTAAAGGTTGAGTTATTTTTTTTATAAATTAATAGTAATGAGGAGTTAAGCTTTGATGAAATATAATAAGAAATAGAACTAAATTCAGAACTGGAGAGTTTTATTTTGATAGAAATGGCATTCTTATACTCTAAAAGTTTTTTATAAAATCAACTCAGAACTTTCAATCCCGCTCACATATTTTTAAAATTCAGATTTTAAAAAGCTATTGTCCGGAAAAGAATTAAGACACTTCGACAAGCTCAGTAACCGCCGCTTCGCTGATAGAACCAAGAACAAAGACTAAACACGTAATTAATTGAAAATAAGGGCTGTGAAATTCATAATTAGAATGGGTTATGATGTTTTAGCAATAGTTTTCAAAAAACCTCGAAATTAAGGAGCTTGAGGATCAAAAACATTGAAAGACCTTTATTAATCACTACTCTTAGTACATCAACACAACTTTAATCAGACAACAATCATTTTTAATCTATAAAGACTAAGATAACATGGTGAGAAGGTTAGTTAGAAAGAAGAACTTGTTAATTTATATTTAATCTAACCTTATTTTTTCATACCTTAATGTTGCAATTAACTTGAAGCAAGGGCTTTATGGAATTAAAGAAAAAACTATTCCCGTTTTTTTCCACTGTTGGAATCTTGATAGTGGTGTTGGGATTGTATGCTTTTAAATCTGACAGTGCAACTACTGAAAGATATGTTGCACAAACCCGTTGGGAAAATCTCAAAGTCCTTCCTCAAAATATTTCAAAGGATAGTTTGGATTATTTGATGAAAAACTACGCCTTGTCTCTTGGTGTAAAATGTACGCATTGTCATGTACCGAGTAAAACTGATCCTACAAAACTGGATTTTGCCAGTGACGAGAAAATTGAAAAAGAAATAGCAAGAGGCATGGTCAAAATGACCAATGATCTTAATGCACTTTATTTTCAACCGCATTTTCCTGAACCAAAACCGAAGCAAGTACACGTGGTAAACTGTGTGATGTGCCACCGTGGCGCGGTTAATCCTGAAAAATATTTGTCACAAATGGGAGAGATGTACAAAACCTACGATCCTAATCGGGACAACAGAAAAGAGATGTTTCTGGAGCAGCAAAAAAAGCAATAAATACCAGAGTTTTTGCAATATGAACGCATTGGGAACTCAGTTATGAGTTTCCAAAAAAAGGAAATCAATGGGACTTCCTTTTTTTGTTTCTCAACGCTGTTAATCTCCAAATGAATTTATCGCACCACATCGAGCGTAGAATAGCCCAAACTGCCTTTTTCGAGTTTAATTTGGGTCGTAATCCGTTCTTTAAGGGCGCTGACATGAGAAATAACACCGACGGATTTATCGCCTTCATTCTGCATTTTTTCAAGAATCGTAATGGCTTGATCCAAGGTTTCCGGGTCTAAGGTGCCAAAACCTTCATCGATAAATAAGGATTCGATTTTTACATTTCGAGAGGCAATGTCAGATAGCGCAAAGGCCATCGCCAAGCTGACCAAAAACGTTTCTCCGCCAGATAATGTTTTTACTGAGCGCCGTGCATTTCCCATATAGCTGTCAAAAATTTTGAGCGTGTCACTTTTTTCGGCTTCCTCAGCGGTAGGAATGTCCAGCAAGTAGCGATCGCTAAATTCTGATAAGCGTTTGTTGGCAAAACCGATCAGCTGCTCCAAGGTTAAATCCTGAACGAAATTTGAAAATTTATTTCCCGTGGCGTCGCCTACCAAATCATTCATGGTTTTCCAAAGCGCCAAATCCTTTTTCATTAAATGCAATATTTCCAGCACTTTTTGTTGGCGTTCACGGGCTTTGGTATCATCGTCCAAACGTTGCGTGATTTTGCCTAAATTGACCAAAAGCGTTTCCCTTTCCGTTTTTGAGGTTTCAAATAAGGATGTCAAAACTTCAAAGGAAAGCTTGTCGTCGTCTTTCTCTTTCAGTTCTTTTAAAATTTTATGAAGGGCGGTTTCTTTTTCTGAAATCCGTGTTTTTCTTTCATTTAGGACGCTTTCTTGTTTGCGAATTCGGCTGGCCACATCTTCAGAAAGAATCGATTTTCTTAGTAGCTCAAGATGTTCTAGGTCTTCTTTTAAAAGAATATTATCGAGTTCCTGCTTCTTTGTCGCAAGATCATTTGTACTGGATTTTAACCTTGAATCATTATCCTTAATTTGCTTTTCAACGGAAGCAATTGTAGCGATAGAATGACTGATTTTAGTCGCTAATTCATTTGATTTTTGATTGATGTCATCTTGTTCATAAAGCGCAATGCGTTCTTTCTTTTTAGCGGCATAGATTTTTAAAGCCCCTTGCCAATGTTCTAAAACCTCCGTGGCGTCGTTTAAAACTGAATGTGCTTGGAATGCTTTTTTAGAGTGTTCTACTTGCTGAATGCTTTTGTTTAATTCGCTGCGTCGATTTTGAAGAAGCTCCAAAGTTTCTTCTGGATTCCATTGGAGTTGGGCTGCAAGCTCAGTAAGTAATTTGTGGTTGTTAGTAGCGTCGGTTGTGGTAGTTTGAATCTCCGATTTCAGACGGATTATTTCACGTTCTTGGAATTTGTTTTTTTCGCCTAAAGTGATGACAAAGCTGGATTTGGTTTCAAGCGCATCCTTTTTTTCTTTCAATAATTCGGCTTTGGCATCAAAATGAGGTGCGTTCAACGCATAGGGATGATCCAAAGAGCCACAGAGCGGACAAGGCTGCTCCGGAGTTAATAGCAGTCGCTGATCCTCCAGGCTTTGGTGCTTTCGTTGTTGCTCCAAATTCGTTTCGAGAGTTTGGACTTCCTTTTTTAAGGCGACCAATTCGGTTTCCATAACCGCTATCTTTTTAAGGTCTGCCTTTAAACTTTCTTCGGCCGATTTTAGGTTTGTGGTATGACTTTCGAGTGTTGTTTTAAATTTTAAAGCATTTTCTTTTTTCATTAGAAAATCGCCCGCTTTTTCGTTTAATTCACGATTGCTGGCTAATGTAGCCTCCAATTGCTCCAATGAATTTATTCCAGAAATTTTGATGGCTTCCTGAACTGTTTTTTGCAAGGCTTCAAATTGCGGTTGAAAGGTTTCGATGTATTCAGCTTTCGGCAATTGATAGCCTAAGGTGTTTATATGTCGCACATAATTTTGAAGCTGCGTTTGATGAAGAGTCGCTTCGTCCTTCTTCTTTTTTTCTTCAGATTCAAGCGCGACAATCTTGCTTCGGAAAGCGTCCAATTTTAAGTTGGCCGACGTGATATCGACATTCTCCTTAATCAATGTTGAAACGGTCTCCAAATAGGTTTTCTGATGAGTTACAGCTTCTGATTTGGATGTTTGAAGTTGTTTTAGTTGTTCTTTAAGATTGTCCACTTCTTTGTTTACAGCATCAAAATCTCTCAAGTGAACGCCGTATTTTGAAAGTTTTTCGTGGGTATCCAGCTTTGTTTTATAAGGCTCAAAAACGTTGAAATCGCTGGTGTAGCTTAATTTTTCATCGTCTAGAGTTTTCCATTCCTTTTCCTTAATCTGTAATTCTTCCCGGGTTTTTATTTTATCAGAAGCCGTCTGATAGGCCTTTTCTATTTTCGGTTTTGTTTCGGTCAATAATTTTATTTCCGCTTTCTTTTCGGCAATGAGTTCGGGCGACAAAAGTTCGATGCTTTCAAGTCCAGCTTCTTTTAAGTCGATATCTTTTTGAATGGATTTATAGCGAAAAAATACTGCTTTTCCAATGTCTCTATACGATCGAGCACCAGTAATGTCTTCCAGTAATTGATTGCGCTCATTACGAGGGGCTTGTAGTAGTTTGCTGAATTCGCCTTGCGATAACACCATGGCTTTTACAAATTGATCATAGCTCAATCCGATAATCTCCAGATTTTTGTCGGGTGTTTTAGTGCCAGATTCAAGAATATGACCTGTGGACACTTCCACCAATTCTTGTTTGCGGGCGTTTAAATTATTGTTTCTATTGCGTTCTATGGACCAATGTGAACGGTAGTCTTTGCCATTCACACGATATTCCACTTCAGCAAAACAATGCTTCATATTGCGGGTCATCACGCCGCCATCGTCATCCAACATGGAATTGCTAACCGGTTTGTCGACTCTGGCAATACGATTGTAAAGCGCCAAAGTGATCACGTCGAGTAAGGTGGATTTCCCTGAACCTGTGGGGCCTGTAATGGCAAATAAGCCTGCTTCGGCCAACGGTCCATTTCCGAAATCTACTTCATGCTGACCTTTTAGAGAATGAATGTTTTCAAATCTGATTTTTAAAATTTTCATAAACTATAGGTTTAATTCTTCTAATATTTCGCGAAAGGCATTCTTGAGTTCTTCAGTGTTTTCCAAGCCACTTTGCAGTTCGAGTTTCTTTTCAAACATTTGCATCGGCGTAACGTCGGCGACATCAGTTCCTACGGCGAATGCATCGCTGGCACCGCGGATTTTGCTTTTGAAATTAAGCCGAGACTTAACAATTTTAAGATGTGGATTGGAGCTGGAATTGATAAGTTCTTCAAAATTTTGAAGTTTCTCTATACTTTCAGCAGCTTCATTTACGATTATTTCGGCCAACGACATCAAAGTGGTGCCTTCGGAATAGGCCTTTATTTTATCTTCCACTTCCTGAAGATTCCCTTCAAAAGTGATCAGGTTTCGATGTTTAGGAATGGGAACGATCTCCACTTGAGAAATCTGATTGTTTTGCACCGTAATAACGTTGATTTGTTTACTGTCCTCTTTCTCCGAAAAACTCAACGGAATAGGGGAGCCGCAATAATGGATGTTTTGTTCAACGGAAATTACTTGTGGTTTATGGATATGTCCTAATGCGACATAATGTGGGACGCCCTCAAACATATGTGCGTCAACACCCGCTTGATTTCCGATTTGGATATCGCGCTCGCTTTCTGAAAGTTCACTGCCCTGCACATATAAATGACCCATTACCATAAAAACGCCGTCGGAATGATGCTCCTTATAATGGCTGTTGATTTCTGAGAAATAAGATTGTAATCCAGATTTGATCTGTTCGATTTTGGTGGCATAAGATTCGCCAGCAACGGATTTTCGGATATCCCGATCTTTTAAAAAGGGGATGGCGGCCACCACTATTTTTTCGTTATTCTTTTCTATCCTTATAAACATGTCGGTTAAGTCGTCGGTTGCGCCGCCAATGACACTAATATTAAAGGCTTTCAATAGTTCAGCAGGCGCATTTAAAACTGAAGCAGAATCGTGGTTTCCTCCCGTTAAAATGATTTTACAATCCAAATTAATCAGCTGTTTCAATACATCATAATACTGCTTATAAGCAGCTTGCGACGGATTTGCTTGATCAAATATATCTCCCGAAACTAATAACACGTCAATGTTTTCAGAGGTAATATAAGCAATCAGCCATTCGAAAAACAAGTCCAGATCTTCGTTTAAATCGAATTTGTGAAGTTGTTTTCCAATATGCCAGTCGGACGTGTGGAGGATTTTCATATCATAAAAATATTAGGAATGGTAAATTTATAATAATAAGGGGTATTAAGAAATTGAAATTGGATTTGTTATGGAAAGGAAGGCTCCGAAAGGTTCAAAGTTTTCTTTAGTGAAGGTTCGTTTATTCCAGTCTTGATAAAGAATTTTTATGGGTATTGTTTAGATCAAAGGCTTTTGATCAGGTGCACTTTCAAATCTTAATGCTGTAAATTATTTGACTTGTGCTGTTTCGTCAAGTGGTTTGAAATGATTGACGCTATGTTCAATTGGTTTTAAAGTATGTAGATATTTATAGATAGCGATCAAATCTGACTCTTCCATCCCAGAAAACATATACCAAGGCATGACGGTATTTATCTCGTTTTTGTCCATGATAGGCAGACTATCGAGATTTTGATAGGCTTTAAAGCGTTGGACAAAATTTGCTGCTGACCATTTTCCGATGCCAGTATTCGTATCTGGTGTAATGTTTGCGGAAATCGATATCCCATTTGGTCCAAGAAATTCACGTCCACCCGCAAATGCAAGCTCTGGAATAATTTGACCTTTTTTTACCTGGGTGTGGCATTCGATACAGGCTGAAGCGTTTGTTAAATAGGCGCCATAGCGGATGGTGTCACTTTTGGAGGGTTTGATGGAGAGTTGAGCTTTTTTTGGAAAGGTATTCACTATGAAATTCATGGGAAAATTTAGTGAGCGTTTAGGAATTTGACTGTCTATTGACGGTAGACTTCGGATATACGCAATGATATCATATATATCTTCCTTGTCCATTGTGCCATAATATAAATAGGGCATCAAGGGGAAGAGTGCTATGCCATCTTTGTTTTCGCCACTTGTGATTGCTCTGAAAATCTCAGCATCCGTCCAGTTTTCCAAGGAGAATGGTGTAATGTTTTTGGAATAGAAATGTCCTGGCATGTCTACTTTTTCATCAAAATATTCTCCGCCTCTGCCTAAGGTTCCCGGAGTCAAAGGACCGGAAAATTTGCTCCAATCCCTTGTGGAATGACAATCCATACATAAGGTCACATGATTTGTCAAATATTCTCCTCGTTTGATCCTTTCAGGGGTAACATCAACCTTAATATCAGATAAAAGCGGAATTTGTGGTAGTACAAATTTTACATAGGAGGCGGCACCCACAATCAAAATAATGAGCACTAGCACAATTGAGAGGACCATCTTTTTCATATCTCAAAAAAATTCGTATCTAAAATACAAAAAATACAGATATGAAATAAAATCCAGAGAGGATTTTTAGTTATAATCTATTGATTTAAAGGGTTTAATTAGCGTGTGTTTTTTGTGGTTGTTCTGAAGTCATTAATGATCAACTTCCATTTTAAAACGATTTTAAACACACGAAATTTAGGCTTGATTTATATTTTTAAGATTAAACTGTCACATCGATCGATCTGCCGAAACCTCCTTAATTGCCTTTAATGCGAGTCCATAAGTCAACCATCATTTTTTTACCATCGCGTTTGTCTTTTTTCTGTTCTATAAATTGGACCGTTCCATCAGCATCAGTAATAATTTCATATTGAAACACAAAATTTTGTGCGCCTTTTTCCATACTTAATAAACCAAATCGGAGATCATTATAAAGGAGTTGATCGTCCATCTTCATAATTGTATACCAGCCTTCAGAAATAGTGATCATACGCTGTACTTTTTCATTTTCTGCAAGATTTCCCAAGAGCTCATGATTTTTAGGGTAGGCTTCGAAAGTGATGGGTTGGGTGTCAAAAAAGGAATAATTGCCTAATAAATAAGCATTTTCGGTTTCAATATTCGCACTCCAAAGAATGGTATTCATAGGAGATGGTCTCGTTTCTATTTGCTTATAGATAATGTGTTGCTCTTTTAAGGCAGATTCAAATTTTGTAAACGCTGTCCATTTTAAAAGAAATGTCAATGCTAAATAGCTTGTGCTAACCATCAAGCCTATATTATTGTACAGCCGTCTTTTTCGCGACGTTTTTTTTTGGAACATCGCCAAAATTAAAAACACCAGAAATGGAAAGGTGTACAGAGGGTCGATGACAAAAATAGTTTTAAAAGCGAATTGTATTTTGATTGGCCATAATATTTCTGTGCCCCAACTGGTGTGTGCATCCAATAATGAATGGGTTATAAAACCTAGAAAAAACAACCAAGACCATGGCTTAATATCCTTGTAGGTTTCATAGCGCGTCACTAACCAGGCGCAAACAGGAGCAAAAAGCACAGAAAATAGTATGGAATGTGTAATGCCGCGATGAATTTCTAAAGCCGATACGGTATCGGTAAAATAGGAAGAAAAGATGTCTAAATCGGGAATGGTTCCCGCAATGGCACCATATAACATGGCCTTATTGCCGATTTTTTTTCCTAAAACCGCTTCGCCCACCGCGGCTCCTAATATAATTTGTGTCAGTGAATCCATAAACGTCTGCAAAAGTAAGCCAAATAATAGAGTAAAGCATCCCTTACACTGGAGGACATGATTATATTAAATTGATAATTTCAGGCTAAAAAGTGAGGGTAAAATCCTTATGCGTAATCATTTTTTTATAATGATTAAACTATATTTCAATGAATTGTATCATTTTTATCTAAAAAAATTACAATTAATCGATAAAACGCTTGTTTTTTTCGTTTAATTACATAAATTTGCCATAGTAAACCCCTAAATATCAATTATGAAAACTAAACTTACTATACTTAGTATGGCTTTTTTGCTGATTACGAGCTTTGGTTTTGCACAAAAGGACCCTCAAAGTATTATCACTGGAAAAGTATCTATATCCAAGTATCACGACCGCTCTGAATTGGAAACCCTTCCAAAAGGAAATCTTTTGACCCTTTATAATGAACGCATAGAAGTTATAGTTAAAATCTTACCTAATATTGCTTTTGCTACCAAACCAGGAGTTACAATGACCTCTTTGGGAATTCCCGATACCAAAGACAACAGGAAAGCATTAGAAGAAAACGTTAAAGCCGTCAACACTTATTTTGAAAGCACCATGTCATTTCAAGATAAGGTATTGCCATATTCTGACAAATCCAACTTAATTTCTGCCATTTTATTTTATGAGGAAACCTTGAAGTCTCTTCATACCTATAGTGAATTCAATAAATATTAAATGGGTTCCATTAAAAAATCGAATTATTTTTATTTTGTTAAATCGGCCTTAAAATCCCAGAGTAATATCTGGGATTTTTTATTGGTATCTGCGGATACCGAGTTTTTAGCAAAGGAGTCGTTGAACACTATGCTAGTTCATTTCAGCTGATTTAATTTTAATTTGAAAGAAAGCGCTTACAAGAAAAAATAATTAATGTATTTCATCGACTTTATTTGTATTTCATAGGGTTTATCCCTACGTTTGAATCAAATAGTTAAGGAAATCTAAATTTATTACTAATTATACGACTTATGAAAAATCTTACTCAAACCTTATGTTTATTACTTTTGGTTGTTGGCAGTAGTTTTGCACAACAAGAAAAGGGGATAATTGGGAAGAATAACTGGTTAAATAATTGGACCGAATTTAAGCCTAACCATATTGAACATGGTGAGCCAACCCAAATATTAAGCGGTAATATAACTCAAGACACTAAATTAACTAAGAGAGATACTTACCTCTTATTGGGTAATGTTTTTGTAACCGACAGTACAACCCTGACGATTGAACCCGGTACCGTTATTATTGGTGACTTTAAAACCAATGGAACGCTGATCATTTCAAAAGGTTCTAAAATTATGGCAGAAGGCGAGGAAACCGATCCCATCATTTTTACATCCAACAGAAGTGTAAAGAAAGAAGGCGACTGGGGCGGCATTTTTATTCTTGGGGATGCGCCTATCAATAAATTCGGCAATGCATCTTCAGTAAATTACGGATTACAACCTTCTTCTTTTAATAATATCAGTTATGGCGGATCAAATCCACAAAGCAATTCTGGTGTTCTAAAATATGTGAGAATTGAATTTGCCGGAAAGCGTACCAAAGACTTTGGCTATTTTAATTCTTTAACTCTTGCGGGTGTTGGAAGCAAAACCCTAATTGAAAATGTTATGGTAAGCTATTCTGATGGCAATTCCTTTAACATTATTGGTGGTGTGGTCAATTTAGAAAAAGTGGTATCCTTTAGATCCAAGAGCAACGACTACGAATTCAATTTTGGTACCCAGTGTAACATTAGAAACTCTTTAGCCATTAGATCCCCTTATGTATCTGGATCCAATGGGTCGCGTTGTATGTATGTGGCGTCCTATGATAAAAAAGAAGAAGTGGATTTTAGTAAGAAAAGCACTTCTGTAAAGGCAGAAAACTTGACCTTAATTAATGTCAGCGAAAACTTAGACTCTGATATTAAAGTAGGATTGGTAAGAGAAGCTTTATATATCGCTGAGAATGCTGCTTTAGATATTAGTAAAAGTGTGATCTCAGGCTTTAATCCGGCAGTTATTATCGATAAAAATGTTCAAATCAATGCTCAGAACCTGGACCTTATGAAATTCAGTGATATGTATTTCAATAATTGCAAAGGAAACATTTTTACAGAACACGATTCCAATAACGCCGATTTAGAAAATTGGTATGGCAACAGATCATTTTTTAATGTCTATTCAAAAGGTTCGGATGCCGAGACTTTTATTGATGTAAAAAACAGTTCAAGACGACCAGATTTTAGGCTGCGCATCAATAAGATCATAGCCTCAAATGCTATTGAGATTGAAGACTAAACCATAAAACTTAAACTTGCACGAAGTGATGCCCAAAATCTTTAACACAGTTTCCAATGTAATACTTGCCAGAGTTCTGGAAGGTTTTCCTGGTAAATAAAACAGTGGTTTTGAACTTTAAAAGGCATTCTTTCTGCAAAGAGTATGAAGTTCCCTAAAATGGAGAATAATTAATCAACTGTGAATGCATAAAACTACTACTCTAACTAGATTATTTTTTGTACTTGGCGTTTTTGTTCTTTTGATATCCGGACAAACAAGCGCCCAGATAGTTATTGGTACACCTAATTTAGGATTTACCCGCGCTTGTGCGAGTGAAACCTTTAACACTTATAATGTCACATTTGTATTTACTCCAGAAGCTGAACTTATGGCGACCAACCAGTTTCGGATTGAAATGTCGGATGCCACGGGGAATTTTTCAAATGCCACCGTTGTTTTTACCTCACAGCCGGGAGCTGTAACCAAATCGCCAGCGACTTTAACTTTTCCAGTGCCAAAAACCACAGCGGGAGAAGGCTACAGACTGAGAGTCAAAAGTACAGCGCCAGCCGCAACGAGCTCAAGTTCTGCTGCTTTTGCAGCCTATTACAAACTTCAGGACAGCCCATTTACCATCAATAATTTAGTTTCTAAAGGCGCTTTTTGTACGGGTGGCAGTTATTTACTGACTATTGACAATCCGGGCACGGGAACAAATGACTCCCCATTAAATTATCCATCACTTACCTATAAATGGTATAGAGAAACCAGTCCTACAACTACTGTATTCGTAGGAGATGGCGCTACATTATCTGTAAAACAACCTGGCAAATATTTTGTTAAAACCAATTATGGAACCTGTACCTCAAATTCATATTCAAACCGCGTTGAAATTAGTGAAGTCGCCACTGGAGACACGGATGCCACCGTGGTTTCGAGCTTAGGAAATCCGTTTTGTTCAGAAAACGGAATGACTACTTTAAGTACCATGGCTGGGGCAAGTTACCAATGGTTCAAAAACGGAACTGCCATAGCTGGCGCAACCAATCAATTGTATCAAACCAATGCCTCTGGCACTTATTCGGTAAAGGTGGATTTGGGAAGTTGTTCAGCCTCAGGTTCTATAAATTTGACAAGCGAAGGTTTTGAAAGTTCCATCAACGTCAGTGAACAAAATACGATGGACTCGGGAGAATCCTTAACTGCAACGGTTACAACCACTGCGAAAAATCCGAAATTTGAATGGTCCCTGAATGGTACTATTATTTCGGGAGCTACGGCTGCAACATTTGAGGCCGCTGCTTTTGGCGCCTATAAGGTGATTGTTTCCCAAACATTAGGCTGTAAGGTTTCTGAAGAATTTACTTTTTCTATTAGTAAAACCATCGAGCCTTTCCCACAGGTCGACAAAATCCCCAATTTCATTAGTCCGAACGGGGATGGCATCAATGACACTTGGGTCATTCCAACAAAATATGTGAACGGCACCCAAACCGAAGTCCTCATTATGAACAATCAAGGTAGGGTGGTGTTCCAAACTACGGCGTATATGAACAATTGGCCTCAGAACCAACTGGAATTAAGCAGTATCAACCAAGTGTTTTATTATATCATCACAACCCAAGAAGGTCAAACTAAAAAAGGATCCATCACCGTAGTTAAATAACCATGAAGCAATTTTTCCTATATATCACGCAGATAAAAGAAGGTCTCTCAGGAAGGTATCAGGTGTCCATTAGGAAAAATATGCGAAATCGTCAATTAAAAACAGTGGTGTTGACATTAATCTGTTTTTGTTCAGTACAACTGTTTTATGCGCAAGAAGACGATGGGATTGTCTCGCTCGCTCTTCCTGTCAGAACCTCTTTAACTTTTAACAGATATATTGTCAATCCCACCTTTAGTTTTGTGCGCGAGCAAAATAAATATATTAGTGCTTTCAATAAAAGGGAATGGGTTCAATTTGATGATGCCCCTCAAACGTATTTATTAGGATATTCCGGCAGGTTTGCCGAAAACATAGGCGCGGGACTTGGTTTGTTCCAACAGGATTATGGCGTGCTGACCACTTTTGGTGGGATTTTAAACTTTGCTTATAATGCTCAATTAACGCGCGATAACAATTTAACTTTTGGTATCAATTTAGGCGTTTATAAAAGCGGCCTCAATACCGGGAAAGTGATCACTAATTTTGCTGATCCTTCATTAAATAATATTCCGTCGCACCTGCTTCTTACGGCTAATCCAGGGATCAACTATGGTACCCTATTTTTGGATTTTGGAGTCTCCATAAATAATCTCGTCCTATATAATGTACAGTCTTCTGAGCTGATTCAGGGTGATCCACGCCAAAGTATTCAAGCCCATGTCATGTATACCGGCTATATGAATGGCCGAGGCTTTTTTAACGATGCCAAATTTTCAGGATTGGTAAGATCTGAATTCGGAAAAGAGATGACCACAATTTCAGGTATTGCGATGATTACCTCTCCAAAAGGTATTTGGGCTCAAGTAGGATTCAATTCACTTTACGGAGGATCTGCTGGTTTGGGACTCAATCTTACCGAACAAATTGCCATAGAATATAATTTCGAAAAAGCCATGGGCGATATGACCAATTTTGGATCTTCCCATGACATTACGCTGGCTTATAAGTTCAAAAGCAATGCCAATTATAAGTACCATGATGATGACGAAATAGGTTCTATTTTCTCTACCGATACTAAACGTGTTTTAGCGTCCAGCCAACCAAAAATGGATGCCGCAACGCGAGCACAGTTAGCGGCCGAAGCAGGAGCAAAACGAGAAGAAATAAAAGAAAGAGCAAAAGAAAAAGTTTCTAAAGATAGAGAGACAGCCCAAGTTAGGGATGAAAAAACGAGAATAGCACAAGAGGAGCTAGCTATTCAAAGTAAAGCACGAATTGAAGCACGAGCGGCCGCCGCAAAAGAAAGATTGGCGGTTCAAGAAAAAGCCAGAGCTGACGCTAAAGCTAAATTAGAAGAAAAGCTCAAATTAGCTAAGGAAGCAAAAGCTAAGGCCGATCAAGAAGCCAAAGAAAAGTTCCCGGCCTTGGAGAGGGCAAATGCACTAGCCAGAGCAAAAGCTGAAGAAAACAATACGTTAACCGCAGATGCAAAAGCAAAAGCCGATCAGGAAGCCAAAGATAAATCAGCTGCCGATGCAAAAGTCAAAGCCGATGCTATCGCTAAAGCGGAAGCCCTTGCGAAATTAGCTGCAGAAGCAAAAGCCAAAGCTGACCAAGAAGCGAAAGACAAATTAGCAGTTCAAGAAAAAGCCAAAGCCGATGCCCTTGTTAAAGCGGAAGCCATTGCGAAATTAGCTGCAGAAGCAAAAGCCAAAGCTGACCAAGAAGCGAAAGATAAATTAGCAGCACAAGAGAAAGCCAAAGCCGATGCCCTTGCCAAAGCGGAAGCCAGCGCGAAATTGGCTGCAGAAGCCAAAGCCAAAGCTGACCAAGAAGCCATAGATAAATTAGCAGCTCAAGAGAAAGCCAAAGCCGATGCCCTTGTTAAAGCGGAAGCCATTGCGAAATTAGCTGCAG